>CAMDDG010000100.1 GCA_945890895.1 Chitinophaga pinensis
TAATTTAACCATTTCATACTGTTTACATATCCATCAGCTAATGCGTCATAGATTCGTTGAACAATTGTAATTTCAACCCCTTTTTCTATCGCTACATCAACTAATTTTCCTTTTAATAATTGAAACCAGGTCTTTTTACCTAAACCAAAGTGACTTTTCAAAGATTCGATTTCTTCAAATAATACCTCTTGACCTGCGTCTTGGCGATTTAATTGTTCGATGATGCTATTTAATTTGTTGTGTAATGAAATTTCATCTTCAGTAGAAAATCTATCTTCATTATTTGGTTCAAATTCAAATCGATTGTTAATTTCATCAATTTCTTGTTGTATTAGAAAAATACCGGGTTCTCTTTCTTTTCTATAATGACATCCTATTGTGGTGCACTTTTCTTCATGAATTTGAATTTCACTGCTTATTTCGTTGACTAGAACTTTCAAGAAATCCAATTGATCTTGGTCTTTCCGAAATAAATATAATTTGGTATCTAATCTATCTTTTAGATTTTCCAGAGTATTTGGTTTGCTTGAATTGAAAAAGTCTTCTGCAAATTCTTTGGCTTGGGATTCAGGGATTGTCATATGAATTATAATTATTCAAAAATTTATCATTCAACCGTTGCCAACCTCGAAAGCAATAACGCTTTCAGTTCCGTTAGCTTTTGGTTTTGATTATTTCTTAATATGTAGTTCGCATGAATTGATTCATAACGCCTTGTAAAATCCTGAATTATTGAAATATGTGGTATAAGTAATCTTGTAGCACTTAAGTTTTTTCTTGGCAGCTGCTGTAATGCACTGCCTGTTGTAGATGATAATAGCTCTTCTTTATAATCCGAGCTTTCAAATAAGCAACCAAGATAAAAAGTTGAATATTTTGTACCTCCATTAATTCTGACAAGTTGTGCGTTAATGTTACAGTTGATAAACTCATTTGTTATAAATGCAATTTTGCCAATCTCACCTCGCGTAGATAAGAGTATATCTCCTTTTTTGGTGTGCCCTTTTTTCAAGATTCGATGTTGTACTTCCGAAATGAAATAAAGATTTCTTGAGCTTACTACTTTATTATCGAAATCCGTTCCTCTAATAAATGGAACTCCTTCTGAAATAAAATCTGTGCTACTTGGATATTTAGAGCTGTAATTACCATCAGATATATCAAGTTTTAAATCATCCAATTTTCCAAAAACCCAACCCTTCGGAATCTCTTTCCCCAATTCCTCACACCAAACCATTTTACCACCAGAGGTTAAGAATGGATTTCCATTCTCATCTGGAAATTCAAATTCTACAAACCACCTTTTATAAATTGCCTGAGCCGTTTCCTCCAATTTTTGAATGAGTTTTTGGTTAAGGGCTATGCGGTTATGAATGGTGTTGTATTCATTGACGATTTCTCGTTGTTTTTCGATACTAGGGACAGGAAGGGTAACATTACACATTTCTTCCCAATCAAAAATTTCTCGAGCACTTCCGTGGCTTTTAAATCTTGCGTATCGATCAAATTCTGGTCTGCGAAACCACATCATTAAATATTCAGGATCAAGTTCGCTTTTGTCTTTTACTTCAAAAGGAATATAAGCCTGAGAAATCAATCCTTTTTCATGCTCAGTAAAATGCGCTATAGTAATTTTATCACCATTTCTCGAAGTTACAGGGCCGTAAGCGAATTGATTATTTTCAATTATTCTGTATGTTGACATATCCGTTCCAATTGTATTTGCAATCGAAGGAATGAACTTTTTCTGAATGCTCAAGCCCATTAACGGTATGTCATTAAGTTCACTGTTTCTGCCACTCACAAGCTGTATGTAATCACCGAGGCGTTTATAAATTGATTTCATACCCCAATTCTTTAAATACGCTTAGCAATTCGTTTTTACTTTCTTTTTCTGCTTTCAGCAAGTCAGTAAATTCATTTTTCAGCATATCCATTTTCTCGTCAAAGTCAATGTTTTCGTCGCGGTTTACAAACTCAATGTATTTACTGGGAACTAGCGAAAAATCTTTTTTAATTATTTCCTCTAAAGATGCTGCGTAACAAAACTCAGGAATGCTTTCAATTTCATCGGTTTGCCACTGGTGATAGGTTTGCACAACCTTTTGAATATCTGTGTTAGAAAACTGAGTAAATTTCTTTTCAAACGGTTCGCCTAGTTGACGTAAATCCATAAACAGAATTTCGTTTACTCGATCACGATAACTCCGTTGTATATCGCCAACTTGCTTATTTTGGGCTTTTTTATTTTTGTTTACAATCCAAAGAGTGACACTTATGTCGGTGGTGTAAAACAAGTTACGAGGCAAAACCAAGATTGCTTCTAACAAATTATTCTGAATAAGCTTTCTACGAATTTTATATTCTTCTCCACCTCCAGAAAGCGCTCCGTTGGCAAGAATGAAACCTGCTACACCGTTGTCTGAAAGTTTGCTTACCATATTCAAAATCCAACCGTAGTTTGCATTGCTTTTGGGTGGAACATCATAGCCCATCCATCGGGGGTCATCAATTAGCTCATTTTCGGCTCGCCAGTCTTTTTGGTTAAAAGGTGGATTTGCCATTATGAAGTCGGCTTTCAGATCTTTGTGTTGGTCGTCGAGAAAAGTATCAGCTGCTTTTTCACCTAAATTTCCTGAAATACCCCGAATTGCTAAATTCATTTTAGCCAGCTTATACGTGGTATTGGTATATTCTTGTCCGTAAATTGAAATTTCCTTTTTGTTTCCATTGTGTGCTTCAATGAATTTAATGGACTGAACGAACATACCACCCGAACCACAAGCAGGGTCATAAATGATTCCTTTGTAGGGTTCAATCATTTCCGCAATTAAGTTTACGATGCTTTTTGGCGTGTAAAATTCTCCTTTCCCTTTTCCCTCTGCTAAAGCAAATTTGGATAGGAAATATTCATAAACTCGACCAACTAAATCGTTTTGAGGGTCTTTGGTTGTGTCAATGTCGTTGATTGTGTCTAACAAGGAAGCCAGTTTTGTTACATCTAACCCTAATCGAGAAAAGTAATTGTCTGGTAATGCACCACGAAGTGCTTTGTTGGTTTTCTCTATTGTATGAAGAGCGGTATCAATTAACAGAGCAATATCGTTTTGTTTTGATTTTTTAATGAGATAACTCCAACGACTTGTCTCTTCCAAAAAGAAGACATTTGCCATTGTATAGAAATCAGCCATTTCGACATATTTATCCTTGCCCTCGGCTATTAAAAGATTTCGGTGCTGTTCAAACTTATCGCTTGCAAATTTTAAGAAAATCAAACTTAATACAACGTGTTTGTATTCAGAAGGCTCAACGCTTCCACGCAACTTGTTTGCAGCATCCCAAAGAGTTACTTCTATCGGTTTTTCTTTTACTTCTTTTTTCTGTTTAGCCATTTCATTTCTTAATTTTCTTTTATCAACTCTTTTGGATTCACGTTCAATAATTCAGCAATCAAAAACAAAAGCTTAAGGTTTGGTTGTCTCCGATTATTGCAATAATCATTTACCATATTCAAACTTTTACCCAATTTTTCAGCGAGCCATTTTTGCTTGATGCCTTTTTCATTCAAAACTTCTTTGATCCGATTCATCGCATAATGTGTGTTAGGCTTTAAATATAAGCAAATATGGGATAAAACACACTATATTATTTGGAATAAATCAAAACGTTTTAGAGCCTAATGACTCAAAATACGATGATTATAGATTTATTTTACACAAATAACTACAAACCCATGCAATTCTGCAATCCAATGACTTGAGTTGTCAGGCGATTTTTCGGTAAAAATTCAATTGACCTTTATTGTCTTGAAATAAGTTCAGTTTTGTATAAAATTAAAAACTATGAAAATTCTATTTATTTTAACGGCAATTGCAGTATCAACTTTGTTGAACGCACAATCTTTTAATGCGATATACATGGGAGCTGATGCTTCTTTTTATAAAGGAAGTAAGATCACCTTAGATTCAAACGTTTACAGTTTATCTCATATGTTTTATAGTAATCTTGAAAAGACAAAAGAATTATATTCCGATGGAGTCTATAGTCCGGACGAGAAGTATAATTTCAATACGAAGAAGGAAAGTCTATTGGGTAAGGTATTCAATGTAGACTCAATAATCGAGGATAATGCGCATAGGCGTTGTATTTTTGAGTTAGTTGAAATTAACACAAAAGAAAAAATCTATTTTATCTACAACATAAAATATGGCTCAAGTAGTTATGGTTTTCCCTTTTTAACCAGTAAAGAATTTAAAAAGGAAGATTTCTGTGGGAAATTGAAAACTACGAAGGATGATTTTACAGACAAGGTCAGTATTGACTCTCCGTTTGAAAAAGATGGGGTTGATAGAATTCAATTATCAAAAGTGAAAAATGGTAATAGCACAACTTATTACTTATTTTTAACCGCAACTGGATCAACACCAAATGTTGGGGTAGAAGGAGTTATTTTATTATTGGATGATAACACAAAGATTAACAAACCGGACGTTTCTGTAGATGTAAAAGTAAGCGGAACATCATATGAATACACTGCGCTTATACCTCTTACTTTGGCTGAAGTTGGAACACTGAAGATCAAGGGAATTGACAAATACAGATTATACATTTATGACCATAATTTGAGTTTTGGTATGACTGAAAAATTCAAAATGTATTTTCAGTGCATCACGGATTTGTAAGATAAAATTGAGTTTAAAATCACACAAACTCAATAATTCTAAGAACCGTCTTCACGACGGTTTTTTTTATTTGTTTCGGTTATGCGTATTATCAATCGCTTGTTTTTGATCTGCTAACATTAGTTCAGCTAATTTTTGGCAACGTAAACGTTTCGAACCTCATTTGGTAGGATTTGCTTAGGTTTTAGCAAAATGAAAAAATCGAATTTATTTGGAGAGTTCAATCTTCAACTTCTTCCCTTTCACTTTTTCGTGGCGAATTGCTGCAAGAAGCGATTTCACATGGTCTCTTTTCACAGCAGCATAAGACGCAAAATCAAGCACCGTAATCAAGCCAATTTCTTCTTTTAATAGATTTCCTTTTTGACCTAAAAATCCTACAATGTCGATTTTATTGATTTTGTCTTTTTTGCCTCCACTGAAATACAAGGTCACAAAAGGACTTGCAACAGGATGGGGTAGGTTTGTTGGTAAGTTGAATTCTGATCTTGGAACTTCCAAATAATCTGGGGTGTTTTCATCTTTGTTGAGCAATACATAGGAAGAACCATTCGATTTCATGCGTGCCGTGCGACCGTTTCGATGAATAAATGCTTCTTCGCTGTTTGGAAACTGAAAATGAACAACGTGTTGAATTTCAGGAATGTCCAAACCGCGTGAACCTAAATCGGTACAAATCAAGGTGTGAAAGCTGCCATTTCGAAACTGAATTAACGCTCGTTCACGCTCGTCTTGTTCCATTCCTCCGTGGTAAATAATCGAATCGTAACCGTTGTCGAGCAAATGATTACGAACCGATTCAGTCGCTTCTCTGAAATTGCAAAACACAATCGTTAATTCTCCATTGAACGAACAAAGTAAATCAAAAAGCTTTTCAAATTTATTGCTATTTCGAACAGGATAATTCCAAAAAGTAATCGATGGAGCTTCTGAATTTGCTAAATGATTTATGATTTCAGGATTGCGAAACGCTAAATAATCAGGGAATTCTTTGTGTTCCGTGGCTGAAACCAAGGTTGTAAAAACCAAGGCGTGTAATTCTTGATAAATGAATTTAATTTGATCTTCAAAACCAAATTCCAAACTTTTATCATATTCATCCACAACGAATTGAGTAACGTGTGATAAATCCAGGGTATTTCTAGCAATGTGGTCGCAAATTCTTCCGGGTGTACCAATAAGTAATGCTGGAGCTTCTTTTAAGCTTTTCTTTTCCACCGAGATCGAGTGACCGCCATAGCAAGTCAATACTTTAAAATTAGTTTTCATGGCACGAAAAACACCTTCGATTTGAATGGCTAATTCTCTTGATGGCGCTACAATTACCGCCTGAATTTCTTTGGCGCTTGAATCGAGTTTTAAAAATAAGGGCAATAAAAATGCGAACGTTTTTCCAGTACCCGTTTGTGAAAGAATCATAAGGTTACGCGCAGTTTCGCTTTTACTTAGGGCTTCTTGCTGTAAGGCATTTAGTTCTAAAAATCCAATATTTGAAAGAACGGAAGATATCTGTTGTGTTGAACTCATGTTGCAAAGATAGGGGGAGTTACAGAATAACACTGTTGAATTTCCAAAGTGATACCCATAGATAGTTACTCAACGCTGACAAGACTACTGAAGGGGTAAAATTCTGCTTCGCTAAAGCTTCGCAGGATGATAATAGATCTGCTTCGCTAAAGCTTCGCAGGATGATAAAAGACCTGCTTCGCTAAAGCTTCGCAGGACGGAGGTGGAGTCGGAGGGGAGGGTTAGCTGCGCTGAAACCGTGCACTAAAGTGCAATGGATGAACGTAAGAAATGTCTGAGTTTTCTGTGTTTGGTTTGCTGATCAAATAAATCGCTTATTCGAAAAAGCTTTTCCGGAGCCGGATTTTAAGTATTTCTCAAAATTAAAGGCTTTGTATTTATCGGAAAAGGCAATGTAGGTTATTAGCGAAACTGGTAGCCTTGTAGCTGTGTATTTCACTTCTTTGTTTGCATGCCGTTTTAATCGTTCTTGGATATTTTGTGTACAGCCTGTGTAGGTTGAATTATCTGAGCATTTTAGGAGATAAACGTATTGCATGGGAATGTATGTGAGGTCCAAAACGTATATGAATGGTTAAAATTGTTCTGCTTCGTTTTACAAACTTCGCAGTACAAATCCCTAAGGAAAATATGTAAGAGGTGGACCGAGTCCACCGTATTCTGCTACGCT
>CAMDDG010000101.1 GCA_945890895.1 Chitinophaga pinensis
AAGTTGGAAAATTGCGAATATTCTTGTTAAATGATTTGTACAATTTAGACACGTTAAATAATTATTAATCAAATGATTCTAAATATTTTTCAGGCAATCGCATAGGACGCATATTTTGCTTGTTTACAAAAAACATTTCCGTTGTAGCATGTGTTAAAAGTACGTTGTCTTGATTATAAATTTCATACTTAAAATCGCATCGCACATTGGTTTCACCCACAATTTCAACGTTTATTCTTAACAAATCATCATATCGAGCAGCCTTAATGAATTGGAATGACATGGATCTTACAGGCATAATAATACCATCATCTTCCATTTCTTTATAAGTTATTCCTTTAGAACGAAGTATTTCAGTGCGAGCTTCTTCCAAATACATTGCATAATTGGAATGATGAACAAAACCCATTCGATCGCATTCTGCATAACGCACTCTAATAAAATGTTCGTAAACCATGATTTATTTTACAAATTAATCTTTTTTCTGAATAGTTTAGATTATGTATTACTTAAAATCTCAACATAAAATCCTGCTTGGGCTGTTCTCTTCTAACAAAAAATAACCCAATTTCAAACAAATCTATCGTTACAGTAATCCTGGAATCATTTTTTAACCGCATAAAATTAATAATGGTATTTTCATTATTTCTCAATCCATTAACTACAATAATATCGTCGTTTTTAATGAATGCAAATACATTTTCCATTTCTTTCCAAAATAGCTCTTCATTAAAGATACTCCAGTGGAACAAAAATAGAGTAGGACTGGATTCTATATTTTCAAATACTTCAATATCAGAAAAATCATGATTTTCCCAAAAATCATGATTGCAAGTTTCTTTAATTTGATTTTTTTCTAAATTGAAATATTTATATGATAATGGACGTTTAATTTCCAAAAAGGAATTTAAGATATAATTGGTTTCAATTCCTGTACACCAACCATATTCTCGAATGTTTGCAATTGAGTAATGGATACATACACGAGTCAACAGTTGCCCAAATTTGGATGAAAGCGTATAGTTATCAACAAAATATGAGAGCGTAAACTGTAAAAACTTACCTTTACTTTGAATCATTTGAGTTCTTTGAAACTCTATGTATTCATTGAATTTACTTGGTTTAGAATATAGTACCCGATCAGCAAATAAATAGACAAATGGGGAGTGTGTGCCGTGTCTATTTTTAGACTTCAGCAGATATCCCCAATAATCTAACCATTTACCAAGTTTTTCAAGCATTAAAATGCTATTTAGCTTGACGAATTATCGCAAGTTCCTTTTTCAAACGATCTAATTGTTCGTTCAATTTTTTTACTTTATCATCAAATTGTTTTAGAACAGCCCCTGCATTTTTAGAGTTACTAAAGAATCCTTTGTTATTTTCAATAGTAGCAAGTTCATCTTGAATTTTGTTAATGGTATCGCGTAATTTACGTTCTTCACCCATCAACTTGTTTTTTCCATCGGGTGAATCCGATAAACCCGAAACATAATTTCGTACCGATTTTTCACGCTCCGCATTATTCATTTCACGAAGCGCTTGAAACATTGGATCAATTAATTTCTGATAACGATTATTCAATGAATGAAACTTTTTACCCGAAACAAAACCGGATTGATTCCATCTCTGTTGAATAGCCTTTAAATCATTGAATGTATGTGTTTTAGTTTCAGCAGTCGCCAGAGCTTCTAATTCTTTAAGAATTTCTTCTTTTGCTATTACTGCACCAGATTCGTTTTGCTTTCTTTCATCCATCCATACTTTTTTTCTTTCAAAAAATATGTCAAATGAAGCTCTAAAGCGCTTCCAAATTTTCTCATTTTGTTCTTCAGGAACTGGACCAATTTTTTTCCATTCTTCCTGTAAAGCTAATAATGCAGCACTGGTATTATTGAATTCATTTGAATCTTTGAGCTGTTCAGCACGTTCACACAATTTAATTTTTTGGTCTAAATTGGCTTGTTTGTGCGCATTTAAACCTTTGAAAAATTGTTTTCTTTCAGAGAAAAACGTATTTCGAGCATTTTGAAAACGATCCCATACTTCTTCATTTTTATCTGATGGAACTGGACCGATTTTCTTCCATTCTTCAAACAGTATATCTAGTTCTTGAGCAACACTTTGCCATTCTTTTCCATTAGTTGGAAGAACCGCAATTAATGCTTCAGACTTCTCAATAAGTAAAAGTTTCTTCTCCAGATTATTCTTTCTTTTCTCATCTTGAGCTGCTCTGTATGCACGAACTGATTCAACAATTTCATTGCTTACCAACTTAAAACGATTCCAAATTTCTTCTGAAATTTCTTTTCTTACTGGACCTGTATTTCGCCAATCTTCATGATGCTTATTTAAAGAAACTAATACTTTACGAATATTCTTTTCATCTTTCAAAGCTTCAACTCGCTTGATCAACTCAATTTTAATTTCTAAATTTTTTTCTCTATCCAAGTCTTTTAATTCGTTGAATATACTTAAGTTATCATAGAATTTATCGACCAAAACTTTAAACTGTGAAGAAAGTTCTTCTTGAAATTCCTTTGGTACCGAGCGAATTTCTCTCCACTCACGCATTAATTCACGCAAATGTTTCAATGAATTCTCCGTTTCCTCATTGTCAACTAGCGACTTTATTTTTTCTAAAATATTTTGCTTTTGACGTAAGTTGGCCAATTTCTCCTCTTCTGCACGTTTCTTTTCTTCCTCTCTGAGTTTTTTAAATTCATTAAAAATTTCTAATAATCGTACCTTTAATGAATCCTGGGGAGGAACAAAATCTTTAACATCATTTCCATCTTCAATCCATTGTTTAATTAAAGCGGGCTTTTCAGAAGAACTAATTCGATCAAACTGCTCTTTCAACGTATTTAAGTTATTAAATGCCGTTTTGACGTCAGCTGTTTGAATCAAAGATTCTGCTTCTGTAATGATTTCTTCCTTGCTGAGCTTACTATAAAGATCTTTTTTTGATGTTTCTTCGTCGTGAAGATTAATCAATTGTTCCACTTCATTCAGTTGCTCATTGTAATTTTCAGCAATGGGGTTCATATAGGTAAATTTTTACAATTATTTAAGAATAAGATTGAATTAATCGTATTTGTGCAATTAATAGTTTAATACTATGAGTTTATTTTAGGGTGTTTATTTTTTCTGGGAATGTACGAGCTGAAAAATAGCGGTTTGTGCCCCTTCTTTTCCTTTGTGTCCATTTTTTCCACCAACACGGTCTTCTGCTTGATCTTCAGTGAGAGTTGTTATTAAGCCATAAATGCAAGGTTTATTGTATTTCAAACCAACTTGCATAACACCATTGGTAGCACCAAGACATACGAAATCAAAATGCGGAGTGTCGCCTTTAATAACACAACCTAGAGTTAATACAGCATCGACATTCGAATTTTCAAAAAGTTGTTGGGCCCCCCAGGGTAATTCAAATGCACCAGGAACAGGAAGAACAACAATATTTTGTTCTAAAATTCCCCATTTATTTAACTCCTCTAACGCCCCATTTAGCAATCTGCTCGTGATATGCTCATTCCAGATGGACCATGTAATTCCCACTCTGAATGTTTTAATTTCATTAAGATGCTCAGTAAAATCGAAAGAAAAACTCGCCGTTGACACAATTCTATGTATTTAATTAGGGATTTAATTCGCCTAATTTAGCTTTCATTTTGTAGACGTATTTGTCTATATCAGAACCTTCAGAAGAAGTAGAGTATTTATCAGCGATTACATTGTAACAACGCAAAGCATCTTTGAATTCACCTGCCATCTCGTAATGAACACCCGCTTTTTTCAAATACATTGCACTAAAGTCATTATCAGCAACACTTGAAGCTCGCTCAAACATTTTAGCGGCATCAACGGTATTCCCTAATTCAGATTCACAAACTGCTTTCATACCTAAAATAGAAGCATTCAAAACTTCATCTTTAGCATCAGTTTTATCTAAATAGTTCAAAGCATCCTTGTATTTTTTTTCTTTCATGAATGCTATTGAAGCCATAAGTGCTGCTTCTTTACCTTTTTTAGTATACCAATAATCATCCGCGATTTTAGCTGCAGACACAATCTTCATCGCTGTGCTACCTTTTGTTATAATTTGAGTAGAATCGTTCTTGAAATAATAATATAAGGGTGCTAATTTCTGTCCAGCTTTCTTTTCTTGATCCGGTAGAAAGCTCATTGAATAATACAAACTACCAGCGACAATAGCAACTGCACTGATCAATGTTACATTGATAACTCTCTTGTTTCCAACGTAAAATGCTGAAACATTGTTTCTAACCGATAGCCAATTTTCTTTAATGTCCATGTTTTGAGCGGGCGAATATACGAAATAAGTTTTTTTTACAAATACTTTTTATGTGAATCTAAATTAGTTTGATCCAATTAATCCATAATATATGGATAATCATCTTCAACGTAAACATCCTTAAATAACTCAGATGGATCTGGGAACGGTGAATTTTCAGCAAAAACTACGCTTTCATTTACTTCACTAATAATCACTTCTTCCATTGCATCCAATTCAGCTTCACTAGCATATTTTTTTGAAATTATAGTAGCTTTTGTGGTTTCAATTGGATCTTTTTCCTTGTAAGCTGCCAATTCTTCTTTGGTTCTGTAGCTTGCAGGATCACTCATACTATGGCCTCTATATCGATATGTTTTAATTTCTAAGAATGTTGGCCCATCTCCACGACGTGCACGTTCACAAGCTTCTGCAATTGCTTCATGAACGGTTTCACATTTCATTCCATCAATTTGAAAACTGGGCATATCATAAGCAGATCCAATTTTATAAATATCTAAAAGATTTGTGGTGCGCTCTACACTTGTTCCCATTGCGTATTCATTGTTCTCACAAATAAAAATCACAGGTAGCTTCCATAGCATGGCCATATTAAAGGTTTCATGTAATGCTCCTTGACGCGCTGCACCATCTCCAAAAAAACACAAACTCACATTTTTTGTACCTAAGTATTGTTCAGCAAAACCCAATCCTGCACCCATAGGGATTTGAGCACCTACAATTCCGTGCCCACCAAAAAAATTTTTCTCTTTTGAGAACATATGCATACTTCCACCTTTTCCTCCTGAACATCCTGTTGCCTTACCAAACAATTCTGCCATAACAGCATTTGCGCTTACACCCATTGCCAAAGCATGACCGTGATCTCTGTAAGCGGTTATAACTTTATCATCTGGTGTAATTGCAGACATCATACCCGCAACCAATGCTTCTTGTCCAATATATAAATGACAAAAACCTTTTATTTTTTGTTGTCCGTATAATTGAGCTGACTTTTCTTCAAATCGACGAACCAACATCATGGTTTTGTACCAGTTTAAATAGGTTTCTTTGTTGAATTTCATAGTAAGTAAATGTTTCGAATCGCGAAGATAATAAGAGATGTATCAGAAATTCAATTTGTTCAGGAAAAAAATATACAGTAGTTAAATTTTGTCTTCAATATTTTTCACTTTGTCTTTAATCATACCAATTTCCCTTTGTATAACTCTTAGAGCTGGGCCAATTTCATCGGACTTTGATGATGTAGGTTCTTCAAATTTCGGATTTATGTAATTCACAAACTTCCAAATCTCCAATATGTCTTGAACTTTTACCGAATACGGACTGTAATTCGTATTGGTACTACACAGCAAGAAGCTTCCATCTTCTTCAATTCGGTTATATAAAATTTTAAAAACGATACCTTCATCTTGTGTAATTACAATATAAGGATGTCCATTTTTGACATAATTCCAATCTTGCAAATATTCACCTGTTACGTATGCACCATCAACAACTGGAGGCATACTGTCTCCACTGATTGGGAACGTCCTATATTTTTTGTTGGGGGATAAAAATGGCAAATTAAATGCAGGGAGTACTTTAATATAATTAGGATCTGCATAACCTGAAGTGTAACCGGCCTTCGCTTTAACGGGAACCAACTCAATATTATCTTCATTTTCTTGATTAACCGTAGTAGCTAAAATTCGTAATCGACTTCCTGTTAAATCCATATCAAAGCCTTTGTCTAGCTCCAACAATTTACTTTCAGGCAATTGAGATAAATCCAAACGCACTAACCGATCAATACCTAATTGAAAAAAATCCGATAACTTAATGAGAATGGATAAGCCCGGTTCAGCTACACCATTTTCGTAACTATTATAAGCGGAACGGGTAATATTTAAAAGACTTGCCACTTCTTCTTGGCTTCTTTTTTTCCTTTTTCGCAATAACTTTAAATTCTCTTTTAGATACATAATGTCAAAATATTTATCATTCAATTGGCATGTAAATTAACAAACAATTTTTTACATTTCAAAAATTGGAGTACAAATTGTTTTAAATTTAATGGATTTGAACGTACTTTGTGAGGATGAATTATTGGCTGATTAAGTCTGAACCATTTAAATACAGTTGGGATCAATTCGTAAAGGATAAGTCTACATTTTGGGATGGTGTAAGGAATTATCAAGCACGAAATAATTTGCGTAACATGAAGGTTGGTGATTTATGTCTTTACTATCATTCCAATGAAGGAAAAGAAGTGGTAGGAATTGCTCAGGTAATAAAGGAATCGTATCAAGATCCCACTACTACCGACCCTAACTGGGTGGTGGTTGATGTAAAACCGTATAAAAAATTAATTCAAACCGTATCGTTGGAAACCATGAAAAATGACACTCGACTGTCAGGATTGGGCTTGCTTCGTCAACCAAGATTGTCTGTTATTGATTTAACTGAGGATCAATTCAATATAATTTTAGAACTCGCGAATGAAAAATAATCAATCGAAG
>CAMDDG010000102.1 GCA_945890895.1 Chitinophaga pinensis
TAAAAGTATTTTTTAGTATTGGAATAACTCAGAGATTCATTGGATTGTCTGTTAAACCAAGGATTAATAGGTAGTCCGGGTAAAGAAAAGTTATTGGTATTCGAATCCTTAAATGCAAAATTGTTCTCGTTTAATGAAGACTTTTGATCTTGCTCCACCAAGACTAAAAAACGGTTCTGACCAATAATTTGAACAATTTTATCCGATAATTGCTGTTCTATTTGTGCTAAATTAAATTCTTTGGTATATAAGGAAGTCGAATTACTTAAAGGATTACCCAATACGGGGAAATTTTGACCAGACACGCCAGAAAAGCCCGCAGTAATTAGAAAAATTACCAACAGAGATTTTATCGAGATAGAGTATTTTAAGGTAAAAAAGGACACAAGTAATACAACAAAATATTACGAGCAAATATACCACTTATACCGTTAATAAATAAGAATTTTAGTCCTTAATAATTAAATAATTTCTGTTCTGCCAATCTCTCAATAAATCGCTCCAATTCTGCACGATCTTGGTCATCGAATTCATTGAAGTGCACACTGTCGATATCCCATACGCCCCAACATTCCCCGGAACTTAAAATAATGGGAAGAACAATTTCAGAGTTGGAAGCACTGCTGCATGCAATATGTC
Organism: Chitinophaga pinensis; assembly: GCA_945890895.1. Classification (GTDB taxonomy): domain Bacteria; phylum Bacteroidota; class Bacteroidia; order NS11-12g; family UBA955; genus VMCP01. The sequence goes on from CAMDDG010000102.1 coordinate 640, forward strand.
CTTCGAACTCGTGAACGTTAGGAACAACTATCGAAGATTGGTTGCTCCAAGCTGTCCCACAAACGCCTTTTCCTTTCTCAATACGAGTGCAAGCAACATCTCCTTGAAACATGCTTAAATGCAATGATTGGTCCACAACTTGATAAATTCCAACCCACCAATGGTTGAAAATACTGCGGACCAATGCAATAGCATTGGATAAATTGCCAATGGAATGACATTTAGGATCGTACAAATGCTCCCATGTGGTATGTAAATATTGATATTTTTCACTTTTACTTAACTCGTTAAACGCTATGTTTTCAGTTGGATTCATTGGAATGTAGGTTGTAACAAACCGCTAAAATACATATTTTGTTGAATTTACTCGTATAGAAATACTTCTGCGAAATGAGTGAAATAATATCCATAAATACATTCATCAGATTATTAACGCATTAAGTAAAAAAAGATCCATCAAATTAGAAATTTTTGAATTCAAAAATTAACTGTTATTTAACATTTTAAATTGATTTTATGAATTCAATATAATGCCGGAAATTACTTCTTGATCATTCAAATAACATCCCCCAAAATGCAAAAATCACATTCGATTTACCAAAACTTTGGTACGTTGGTGAATTTTACGTCATAATAACCGATTTGAATGCCTTATTATCCAATGAAAAGGGTTAACTTGCGGTCATTTTTATTTGTACTTATATAGGATGGAAGTTGTCAATACAAAAAGATTTGAAGTCGTGTTTACGTTTGTGGAGCATCCACAATTGGGAGTAATTGTAGAGGCAAATGCTGTTCAATTGCTTGAAAATGGAAATCCTTCCTTAACATTCCAAAAAATCAGAATATCAAATACCCATTATTTTGGAATGGATGAATCTCAGTGCAAAGCAGTAGAACTCATTGAAACGTATGAGCCAGAAGCGTTGATGAAAAAGTTTTACACAGGCACCCGAAAAATTCGCAGTCATGAATTCCTAACTCCAAAATATTTCGATGATAACATGAAGAAGATGGTAAGGGAATTCATTGAAAAACAATTGGTTAAAATATTAGACATAGTAAAAGACTATCCCTTGTATTGGTCGGGGAATTTGGGCGAGCCCATGGGACAATTGGTCCATTTTAGCAATGAACCCACAACCGTTCTATTTCATTTTAGAAGAGATCAGGAGGGAATGAACTATTTTGTGACTCTGCGCCACCAGGATCAGAAAATTTCTATCTTTAATAACGAATCCAAAATGGTGGTAAGTAAACCCGCTTGGTTGCTTACTAAAACACAGCTGCATTTCTTTCCAGAGCGTGTGGATGGAAACAAAATCAAACCGTTTTTTAATAAAAAGTTCATTCATATTGAACCCAATCAAGAAACTGTTTACATGCAGAAATTCGTTTTACCCCTGCTCGAAAATCACGATGTATTTGCTCTGGGATTTGATATTGTAACCGAACAGCTGGATGTAAAACCGGTTTTACGTCTGACTAAAGCTTGGGAAAAAGCAGCCAATTTGGTGCTCTATTTCCAGTACGGCGATTGGTTATTTCCTTATCATGTTAACAAGCGTGTGAACGTACAGTTGGAAGAAAAACCCAATAAAGAATATGTTTTTCATCGGATTAGACGTTCGTATCAAATTGAAAATCAAAAAATTAAATTGCTTTCTGAATGGGGATTGCAATTTGGACAAGGAAGCTTGTTTAGTTTGCCAGCCGATGAATCGTATTCGCTTATTGAGTGGATTAATGCCAATACCGATCAGCTTGAGCGCAATGGTTTTGTGCTTGAACAAGATTTTACGGAAGTCAATTATTACCTTGGAAATATTGAACTAAAAATTAAAGTAAATAAATCCGAAGATTGGTTTGACGTAATGGCCGTTGTGAAATTTGGAAACTTTGAAATTCCATTCAGCCGTTTAAAAACCAATATATTACAAAACAAACGTGAATTCGTGCTTCCCGATGGAAGTATTGCTATACTTCCCGAAGCTTGGTTCTCTCGATTTTCGAATCTGTTCAATTTTGCCATTGACCAAAGTGAAATACTTAAACTAAAAAAAATTCACTTGGCTTTGCTCGATGATCTGGAGGAATATTTGGAAGAAGATTTGCCCAAAAACGATTGGGTAGAGAACTTATCTAATCAGGGTGTTCCCGATTATCAATTACCCATTGGGTTTCATGCGAATTTAAGAAATTATCAGAAAGATGGTTACAATTGGTTGCGTTATATTTTAGAAAACCAATTCGGTGCATTGCTCGCAGATGATATGGGATTAGGCAAAACCATTCAAACTCTGGCGCTTATTCAGCATTTTTCCAATCAATTCAAAATGAGCAAAGACTTCGGGCAGAAGAAACCATCCGAAGATCAAGTTGAACAATTATTATCGGGTAAACTCGCACAAGAAGTAGATCACGACCATATTTTTTGGCATGGACCCTGTTTGGTGATGTGCCCCAAATCTCTTTTATATAATTGGAAGTCGGAAGCTCGCAAGTTTTGTCCCGATTTGAAAGTGATACTTTATAATGGTATTCATCGACATAAATCGTTGCAGGAATTTGGAGATGTTGATTTGGTGGTGATGAGTTACGGTACCATGCGCAATGATGTGGAATTATTGAAGCGATTTGAATATCAATGCTTGGTAATTGATGAAAGTCAAGCCATTAAAAATCCTTCTTCTTTAACCGCTCGAAATCTGTTGCGATTAAAATCAAAACATCGTGTGGCTCTGACCGGAACGCCAATTGAAAATACCTTGTTGGATATTTGGAGTCAGATGAACTTTTTGAATCCGGGGTTATTGGGTTCATTCACCTATTTTGAAAAGCAATTTATCAAACCCATCGAAAAGAGTGGAAATGCCCTTCGAACCGATGAATTACGCCGATTCATAGATCCCTTTGTATTAAGAAGAACCAAGTCGCAAGTAACGAAAGATCTTCCCCCGAAAATCGAAAAAATTCATTACTGCGAAATGAATGAGGAGCAAGAAGAATTGTACGAAAAGGTGAAAAGTCAGTATCGAAACGAGATTTTACATCATGTAAATCAAGTGGGAATTAACAAATCGCGATTGAAAATTTTTAATGGATTGATGCACCTACGACAGTTGGCCTTGAATCCCGTTTTAAAGGATCATGAATACGAAGGAAGCAGTGGAAAAGACGATGAAATTACGCGTATGGTGATTCGCGCAATAGAAAACGGACACAAAATTTTACTGTTTTCACAATTCGTAGGTTACTTGAAAAACATAGGTGAAATTCTGAAAGAACATCAAGTAAAGTATTGCTATTTAGACGGTTCCATGGATGAAAAAGATCGTGCAGATCAAATTGAAATCTTCCAGGCAGACGAATCCGTTCGCGTATTTTTATTGAGTTTACGAGCCGGTAATTCGGGTTTGAATCTTACTGCGGCGGATTACGTGTTCTTAGCCGATCCTTGGTGGAATCCATTCACCATGAAACAAGCTGAAGACCGGGCACATCGTATTGGACAGGAACGTGCGGTGATGAGTTATAAATTTATTACCAAAAATACCATCGAAGAAAAGATTTTAGCCCTACAATTAAAGAAAACCAAATTGGCTGAAAGCATTATTCCCGATGAAGATACCTTGTTGAATAACATCGATGTTGAAGAATTGGAAGAACTGCTAAATTGATGGAATTATGATTCAACCCAACTCCCAATGGTTTCAACTATTTCAACATTATAAATTATTGTATCCTTTGGAAAAGGTCATTGAATTTGTTCAAAATCGACGTACTGTAACCACCGTTTTTCCGTCCGAAAACCTGGTGTTTAATGCTTTTAATTCGACCGATTTTAATCAAGTTAAAGTGGTAATTATTGGCCAAGATCCCTATCATGGCATGGGACAAGCACACGGTTTGTGTTTCTCCGTTCCCGATGGAATCTCATTGCCGCCATCACTGAAAAATATTTACCAAGAGTTGGAATTAGAATATGGGGTTAAAATGCCCGAATCCGGGAATTTGCAGTATTGGGCCAATCAGGGGGTGTTTTTACTAAATACATTATTAACGGTAGAACAAGGATCTCCATTAAGTCATGCTCAAATTGGTTGGGAGTCTTTTACTAAGATTTGCATTCAATTGCTTTCTAAACATCGAAATAATGTGGTGTTCCTTCTTTGGGGAAGTCATGCACAGAAACTTTCACAATATATTGATAATCAGAAGCATTTGGTGTTAAAAACGGTTCATCCCAGTCCACTTTCTGCCTATCGAGGATTTATGGGGTGCAATCACTTTAAAATGGCAAATGACTACTTAATTAAACACAATTTGTTGCCAATAGATTGGAATTTTCAAGCATCGAATTAAATGGTTAATTTTGTTGCGTGTCGACTCTCATTCAACCTGCAGATTATTTGATTAAAATTGATAATGCCTTGATTTATCAGGGCAAAATGCCTGTTTTAGAAAACATCAATCTTCGTGTTACTGAGGGAGAGTTTGTTTTTTTAGTAGGTAGAACCGGTTCGGGAAAATCTTCCCTGCTAAAAGCTTTGTATGGCGAATTGCCCTTGATAAGCGGAACTGCGGAAATTGCCGGATTTCAGTTGAAGGACATAAAATCCAGTCAAATACCGTTTTTAAGACGTAGTTTAGGAATTGTTTTTCAGGATTTTCAACTATTGATGGATCGTTCAGCCATCGATAATTTGATGTTTGTTATGCAGGCTACGGGTTGGAAGTCAAAGCAAGAAATGTCCAAACGAGCGAATGAAGTGTTGAAAATTGTTGGCCTTGAAAACAAGGGGTATAAATGGCCCAACGAATTAAGTGGGGGAGAACAGCAGCGATTGGTGATAGCTCGCGCGTTATTGAATAATCCAAAAGTGGTATTGGCTGACGAACCGACTGGAAGCTTGGATCCTACAGTTAGTGATGAAGTTATGGAGCTTCTGCAACACATTTGTTCAGAAGGTACTGCGGTTTTAATGGCCACTCACGATTATCGACTGATTCACAAATTTGGCGGTAGCATTTACGAGGTAAAAGACAAAACCGTTCAATCAGTTCCCGATGTGAATCACCTGAATTGGTAATAAATTACGTTACGGAATGACTAAATTGTGAATCTCTGAAAATTCATAATTTACCCAATTTTTTCTGCTTTTTTGGGGTTTTTCAGGGGATGCGAGTTCGGTATTTGAATGGAATATTTTGCTCAAATTGGAGCGCTCTATGCCGCGATTATCGGATATTATAATGTATTTAACGTTTTGTTTTGGGGGATGATTTAACGGTTGCAAAAACTGCAAGAGTTCATCCTGATTGTGGAAAAAGCGTTGTTGATACGATGTGTTGTTTGGAGATTGTGGAATTGATTGGGTCAAATGTTTAAACTCGGAGTAATTCTCCATTAGGGCCGCTTGTGGTGTAATAAAATACATGGAATTGAATGGAGAACTGTGGTTGAGGTTTATGGTAATTCCTGACTCAGTCGTTTTTTTAATAATATTTTGAGTTTGAACTCTAAGCGATTCCAAATTCTGTGTGGCATATAAAGAATGGGGAAGGGTATAAACCGAGAAATTCCAAATAAATAGGATTACACTTATTCTTTGAATGGTAAAAAATGATATTATTTTCTTAGTGCGAACTGAATTGGAGTCCCAGTTTGAATTGGAAGTAAAATTCGATTTTGTAACAGCCATACTGCTAGAATTAGGGTTCGATTTTGAAATAATTACATTGCTAGAATTAGGATGAATTTTTGATTTAGAATTAAAAATAAATTTAAAATTGGAATTATATTTAAAATTGGATTCAGAATTGGATTTAGGTTTAGAATGGTGGTTTTCGATTGGTAAACTTTGCAGGATTTTGTGCGAAAATTCACACGAAATTAATGCTACCAAAAAGGGTATAAACACCATAAACTCTAAATTCCCCACGCTGTACAATGCAAATAACCAGGTGAATATCAACGAAAAAACCGGTCCCATTGAAATCGGTTGCATGGAAAAGAAATTTGAATTTATCGCCGAATCCCATTCAGGATTAGCATCTTTTTGGGAAGTCTTTTTAAATAGAATTATCTGAACAATTAAATAAATGATTAACGCGATGAAACCCAACCAAATGGGCCACGTATGCAATATTTGGTATGA
>CAMDDG010000103.1 GCA_945890895.1 Chitinophaga pinensis
CATGCGCAATTAACCTCGATCAACTACCTCTTCTTAGCTTTTACCAACGAATTTCATGCCTGCCCTGCAACAAACTGCTGTCGCCATAACTGAATAATCGGTACCCCTCGCCCAACGCCGAGGCGTACACTTTCTTCCAATCGTCCCCCCAAAATCAATAAACAATGAAAATAATGGATTCCATTCTGCCCGATTGGGATCCATAAATTTGTAAAAAATACGTTCCAGGCATCAAATTGATTTCTCTATCCATGATAGGATTATCACTAGAACTGTATTTTTCATCCCATAAATCGATAACTCTACCCGAAAAATCAACAATCTTAAAGTGTAATTCTTCCTTAAAGAAAATACCCTCGTTATATATATGTATACGATTGCGACTTGTCGGATTTGGAAAAATACGAAATATTGGTTTCTCTTTAATCGTTAAACCCACATACGTTGGGTCCACCAATTTACACCAATTGCGCATTTCGTCATACCACTGCCAAACATCTAAACTCCCACCGGTTCGAGTGTACAATTTTAAATTGGAATTTTTTGAAACACTATTGTCGAGCCAGGATAAAAATAGTTCATGAGCTTTTGTTGGATTGGATAAATACAATCTAGAAAAACTATCGCAAACTAAAGAATGCAACAACGAAATGGTTGCAGCCACTTGAGGAGAGCTAAAGGAAGTACCAGTTTCTGCAACATAAGGATCTTCTTGATTGAACTCCGTGGGTTGCGTTGTATAAACTTGCACACCGGGGGCAGCTAAATCAACATATTCCGTGGAATAACCGCTGGTATAATGAAGATTATCTTTGTTACTCGCAGAAACTATAATTAAATGTTTGGAAGGACACATGGTTGGCAAATCTCCAAAATTCTCAATTTTTATATTCCGATTCGTTGTAGCAGCAGCAGTTAATATTCCAACAGAACCCAGTGAATCGAACATTTGACACCACAATGGCGAATCTTCAGGATAACCGTTATCCATACCTAGCGACTGATTCAATGCAACAATATTTGCTCCGAGTTTTCCACCTGACTTTATATATAATTGTTTCATGCGATAGGCATAAACCATTCCACGAATTAATCCGAGTTCTACATCGGTCATATTTTTTGGCCAACAATTTATGGGCAGCATTTTAACGGTCCAAACAACCCCCGATACTCCAATTTCATTATTACCACCTGCTCCAATGACCCCAGCTACGGATGTCCCATGTCCGTCGTAAACGGAAACCTCATTGAAAATTTGAGGATTTTGATCACCGGAATTCCAACCGTGATAATCATCAATGTAAGAATTTCCGTCGTCATCGATTCCATTCCAAGGTATTTCCTTATGATTTGTAAATAAATTGGTCTTCAAATCAGGGTGGGATGTGTCGTAACCATCATCAATCACAGCAATCACTAAAGTATCACCGGACTTTGTAATAGCTTGGGCAGAGTAATTCCATATTTTATCGGCAGAAATTTGAGATAAATGCAATTGTCTATTTATGAGTGGATCATTTGGAAGAACTCGTTTCACTATTTCATGGGTATACTGTATTAGGTCTACTCCATCCAATTCTGAGATTTTCTTGGTTAGATTGGCTTGTTGCTCATTCCAAAATGACAAATCAGCGTTTTTCAATCTTACAGAAATCAAACCCATAGTACTATCAATAATTTCAATCTCAAATAATACATTGAGTGTTTCAATTTTCTCATTTTGAATGTTAGCCGAATTCAAACTAATATGGGAAACCGAACCCAATGTTCTCAATTGTTCAGAAAATGAATGGACGTAAGCTTTGTTTCTAAGCTTTACCAACCATAAATTAGGTATTACTTTGGCTTTCGGGGGATGAGTAATCGGCGATGTAATTTTTACATTTTCAAAAATTTCCGAATTTGAATGGAACGTAGAATAATATTGATGTAAAGTACAAGGTTTGGTTAAAGCCAATAGTTGGTTTGACCCCAACCAGAAAAATGTATAGAAACTTAATTTTATTAAATGAAAGGAAGACATCTTATGTTGATTTAAAAATATATAGTATGATCAGGTAAAATTAACAGTAGAATTTAACAAAAAAAGCTCACAAATAGAATTGTGAGCTTTTTAAATTTGCAATATTTACAACATTATTTATTTGCGTTGTCTGGTTTGGCTTTCATTTTTGCTTCTCTAGCAGCCACTTTCGCCAAATAATCGTCAATTCGCTTTTTCATTTCAATTATACTTGAATCCGCTGGATTCAATTCCAATACTTTACTGTAATAGTAACTCACTTTAGAATAGTTTTTATTCTTTTGAGCATAGTAAGCCATATTTCGGTATGCGTTTTCAACATCCTTTTGTGATTTCACTTTCTGATTGGCATCCATTTTAGAAATCCAACGTTCGTAAGCGGCAGTTACTTTACCAGTGCTATCGGTAGGATCTACCAGGGCTTCTGTTGTAGCAATTAAGTAATATCCAGAAATGTAATTTGAATCTTGTTTTACAATTTCGTTGTATACATCCAAAGCCTTATTGTTTTGTCCCATGAACGAAAAAGTTCTCGCTTGGTAAAACAAATCTCTTAAGTTCAACGTACCGTTGTTTTTGATACGTTTCAATTGCAAGATTTCGTAAGCTCTTTCATACGCTATGTTTGATTCCTTCTTTAATTCAGCAATTTTCTTTTCGGTTTCTTCCTGATTGGGATTGTAAACAGTATCAGCCGCAGTTAATGCATTAATTTCTCTGTTTTTATCTCCACCTAAAGTATAATACAAATCAAATGTTGCATCATACATGGCTATGGAAGATCTCATTGTATCACTCAACACGGTTTTGAAACCGTTAAAAGAAGCAGATTGTTGATTGTCTTTGAACAATAATATGGATTTGAAGTACAATTCTCTCCCGATTAGATTACGTCCCATTGGCTTAACAAACTTTGCTTCATATAAATCAAAATTCTGCAATGCAATTTTCACTTCATCTTTGGTAATATCCTTTTTACCCACATAAGCATACGCAATAACACCATAGATGTTTGGCATTTCTTTTTGTTTTAGCAAAGCATTTCCTTCAGAAATGGCTTCATCGAATTGGGCATTTAAATATAAGGCTTCAACAAATAATCTGCGAGCAGTAAGGTTATTATTTCTTTTTAAGTACTCTTTAAAGTAGATAATTGCGCTATCACGTTGATCCATTAAATTCATGACCTCCGCCATTTGACGGTAAGCAGGTGCGAATTCTCTATCTTTTTCTAAAGCTTCATTGATTCTTAACTTAGAAAGTTCGTAATTCTTTACACGACGATAAACTCGAGCTTCTTTCAATAAAGGTCTTGGATCGTTTGGCTCTTCATAGCCTGCAACAATAAATTGTTGAACTGCAGCAGATAAATCCAGTTCATTCAAAATCATCAATGCATCACCTAATAAAAGTTTATTTTCAAAATCAGTAGACCCTTTCTCTAAATGATCTTTTGCTTTTGCCGCATAGCGCAACAAAGTTTCTTTGGGAGCATATTCTACCATTAAATAAGCTCTACCTATTTCTTTGTTTATTATGGGAAGTAGTTTTTTCTTTTCGGTTAGTGCTTGTTGGAAAAATGCTTCTGCAGCATTTTGATCTCCGGATCTTAAAGACATCAAGCCTTTACCCACTAAATTAATTTTACTTTTGGGTGCGTTTAGCAAACCTTTATCAAAATAATCGATGGCACCAATGGAATCGCCTTTTAAAATAGCGTTGATTCCGGCATAGTAGTAGTTGTCTCCAACTTTTGGCTTTTTAGCGATTAATGTTTTGAAAACATTTTCAGCGTCTTCATACTGTTCATTTCTCACAAATCGATTGGCTTCAGCAATATTCTGAGCATTAAGCGAAGAGTAAGATGAAATTGCCGCTAAGGCAAGTAAAGATACAATTACGTTAGATTTCATTTTGACTGCAAAAAAAATAATTAAATGTTAAAAGATTGTAAACTACCGATTAAAAAGGCACATTTATTTGAAAAAAAATTGCATTTTTCGCAAATTCAGCCTTTTTTCTTGGTTTTACCTATCCATACTTATAACAACATTTTAAATGCCAAATTTGTTCAGATGGTGTTTGGTGACATACAAATGACATTAAACCCATCTAATCTACCTGCACTTTTCTGCCGGCCGAATGAGCAGGTAATAATCCTGATTTCTGCAAAAGCGCTTGTCCAGCTTGACTATTGGCATATAAAGTAAACCCGGTTATTAAACCAGAATAACCTTGAGATTCATAACTCATTAAGGGCTGTATAAATGGGTATTGTTTTGCACTAATTTGGGATTGAAACGGCCAATACAAATCACCATCAAAATTTTCTACTTTTAGTATTGTGAACGAATTTCTAAGTTCTCGAGCTAATGGATCTTTCAAGTCGGCAATAGTATTTAAAGAAACCAATCCTATTGCATATTCATGTTCGTTTACATACTTTAGAACATCCAAATCTGAATTCATTTTGGTTGCTTGAATCGCTCTGTTTTGTGGTTTATATCCTTTATCTTCTAATGTATTCTTAACGCACAGAAAATTAGAAGCATTTGCGCCCGTGAAACACAATGAATACTGAGATTTTTCCATAGACATACCCCACAATTTTACAATTTCCTCCAGTTTAATCGCTTCTCTTTTGGATTTTAAACTTGAAACAAATACCGGGGCCGTATATCCCAAAATAACGGAATTCACAGTGGCATTCTTTTTGGTTTTGAGCCAATTCAACTCCTCTGATTGTAAGCTATCGTGAACAATGATTCCGTTCAATTCTCCATCAATAAATTGTTGCATTAACGGGGAATACTCTGAAAATACGGGCGTTATTTTTGCTTTTGGATACTGACTATGGAAAATATCCAACCATTGAGTTACTAAAAAACTATCACCTTGTTCAAATCCTATTTTAATGTTACCTGCAGTGGGAACATCTTTTCCAGGTGCTGAATAATCGAAGTTTTGACAGGAAAATATGGAAAAAACGAATGGAAATAGCCAAAGGCCTAATTTAGTTGGGTTTGATTTCGAGGGATGTTCGATTTGTTGTGATTGGTTTTGATCACTACTTACCGTCGTGCTGCTTCTATTCCCTCTGATATTGGTTGATACTTGAAGTTTGATTTCTTTGAAGAATTTCCATCCCCGAAAGAATCTAAGTATCCCCCAAACAAATAAAATGATTCCTGCCCAAAGGTTACCATTATCGATACCCCACATACGAAGCACCACAATTTCCGGTGCAAAAAAAGCGAAATAGATCGCGAAAGTTGCGAAAATTAAACTTGACGCAAAGTGGTACCAATATCCAACCTTCATGCTGCAAAAATAAAATAGGTCGGCGAAAACCGACCTATTTTAGTAATTAATATTTTTAATGGTTTATTTAACCATCATTGTTTTGCTTATTTTGTTTGCACCAGAAATCACGCTGTATGTGTAAACACCTGGAGTTAAATTACTTCCATCGATATTCAACATATGATTACCGCGAGATAAACTGTTGTAGTTTTGAGTTGAAACTAGAGCGCCTAAGGTATTTCTAACCTCTAAAGTTACATTACCTGGTTTTGTCAAGTAAATCAATACTTGAGAATTGTCGCTAAATGGGTTAGGTTGATTTTGATTAACTACAAAAACTTCACCTGTGTTTGGACTTTCAACACCCACACCGTACAACATTCCAATCGTACCGTTCAAAATTTCAGATACAGGAATTGCTTGATACATGATTTTATTATTCATTACATCATGGTTAGCCATTACACGATCATTATTTTGCAAGTTGGTACCTGGGATTTCATCTTGTTGCCAAATAACATGAACAAAATCATCTGCTTCACGAGCAACAGAAGCGAAATCATCTTCTCTACCGATAAATTGTGTAATATTTTGAGGAGTAGCCCAAGTAGCTCCACCGTCTGTTGAATGTACAATTCCAATATCACGGAAGTTCGCATCCAAATCAGAAATATCTTCCTCAATAGGAACTGAGAATGTTACATAGATGTTGCCATTGGCATCAAACGCAGCCGATGGCTGACGTAATGCACTTGTGTTACCTAAACGTGCAGTTGTATTCACTCCTTGAGGAAGTGCGCCACTTGTTAATGCTTGAGTAGTAGCTGGACGTAAAGAATTAGCGCCATCGCCGTTTCTATCGAATTGATTTCCACCTACGATAAGCTCGCTGCCTTCAGTTTTATCTTCATTCCAATATACTAAAGCTTGGTATCCGGGGAAGAAACTGTATGATTCATCGGTAGTATCGTCGTCTAATACGCGACCCAATCCCCAAAAAGCATGAACTTTGTTGGAAGCGTCGATTACCACGTGAATGGTACCATCAGCAGTAAATGGTGTATCCGTCATGTATTCTTTTCCTGTCCAAGGAGCATATTTAAATGGATCAGCAGCAATTCGAGTAAAATCGGTTCCGGAGTTCGTACTTTTCCAAACGTATGCACCAGTCATTAAACCCGAGATACCAATTGCCACGGTGCTTCCTTTAACATCGATAGAGTACGCATCTGCTCCCCCGTAATTGGTTAAAGTACTGTCATAACCAGGCAACATTTGATGTTGAATGTCCCAAGTAGTACCACCGTCTAAACTTCTGCTGTAAACCATTGGAGCACAAATTCCTTTTCTTTCTGGAGCTCGAGCTTCGCCAGGAGCTGCAGAATCGGTGTATGAACAAATCAAATGA
>CAMDDG010000104.1 GCA_945890895.1 Chitinophaga pinensis
ACCATGAATCCGGAGGCCAAGGTGATGTACCCACAATTAAGGCAAAAAATCAATGAATACTTTATTTCCTCAAGTAGTAGGGGAGAATTAGTGTATTCCAAGAATTTGGAAAAATCATACCGTGTTATAGTGGCATGTAATGTAGATAAGCAGAAATTGGAATGGTATTACGATATTTATTTCAGCGAAACACCTGTGGGAAATACGGTTATATTACCTAAGTTTAAAAACAAATCCGAAGAGGAACTCGTAGCGCAACTCGCACAATCCATCACGGCAGAAATAGAACGCCTGGATAAGCGCGATGAGAAGTGTAAGAATAAAAAGAAATGAGGAAGTTATTTACCCATTAAAACTCCAAGAATAATGGAGTTTTTTGGGTAGAACTTAAAATTTTTTAAACGATGAATCAGATAAGCGGTGGTTACGAAAAAAATAACATAACAGAAATACACCAGAAGTATATTTGAATGCAAGAATTCATTTAAAACACTAAAAGTCCAATGGATAAAAAATAAATGAAAGACATACATGAATAAACTTGGACGACCTAATAATTGCAAAAAATCAAGTTCTCTCCATGGAATTATTTTGAAAGAAAAAACAGCGATGAAGAGAAAAGCGATTGAGTAACCGAGGTATAACAAGTCTGCTGGATAAAATAATTCCAAGGAAAAAATTCGTTTAACGCTTGGTGCTAAGTACTCTAAATAAGCCAATCCCAAAAATATAGGAATGCAAATGAGAAATAAGGCTAACTCATTGATTTTCAATTTATAACGTTTATATAAATAACCCAGCACAGGAAAGATTAACCAAGGGAATACTGGAAACCACCCATTGAAGCATAAATTCAAAAACATATCGATCAAGGACATATCCTTGTAATTAGACAAACTAGGTTCATTCACTTCCTGAGGATAAAGATGGAGGTATTGATAGATGAAGGCACCGATTAGCAAAGCGGAAAGGGTTGCGAAATTTGCCAATTTTGATTCAAATTTCAGGAAATGAAGGATGACAAGCGAAAAACCAATTAAATAGAGGATATCATAGGAGTAAAACGGAATAATTTGCCATAAAAAAACATCAATTAAAACAGCGAAACTGAAAGTTAGCGTGATTTTTTTAATTGAACTTGAATCTAATGTTTCTTTCGGCCTATAATTGAATCCTACAAGAAATAAAAACAAGGGTGCAGCTAAAGAACTTATCAAGCGAATAATAAAGTTTACCTCTTCAAGTGCTTGCGGATCATTTGGAATGGTATGGGCTAATATCATAAAGAGTATCGCCATACCACGCAAACTGTCAATATACCTCGTTCTAATCATTGCTTACCACAAGGTTGCCAAACCTGCAAAAATTAAATAACAGCATAGTACACCAAAAAACAGGATTAAATCCATTCTTCTACTCATAATTATTCTGTATCGCTGCTCAATGATGGCTAAAAAAGCCATCAACGTAATAAAGATAAAAGTTAACAAGTGAATTCGATCCGATAAATTAAAATTACCACTCATTGGGAATAAATCATCCGTAATATACTTATTTCCAATCGCCGTGAAAAGTGAGCCTACAATAAGACCAAATTTTTCCTCGCTCATTTTTAAGGGAAGTAAAATACTACTTGCTGAAAGAAATAAAGCAATGAATAGCGTAATAAATAGTTTTAGAAACACATTCCATTGCGCGCGCTCTAAGTCAAGGGAAATCTCTAATCTTGGATATACCACGTTTTTCCCAAGGTCTTCATTTCCATAATTACTTTCATATTTGACCTGACCAAGGCGAAGAAAAGAATTTATTTTTAAACTATCGGAACCGATATACTCGGGCTTAATGACAGATTCTTTATCCAGGTGCAAGGAAAGGAGTTTTACATCATTTTTTATAAATTCAATTAAAACACTTAATTGAATGTTGTCAAATGGAAATTTGTTAACGTCAAAATCGTTTATTATCTTAGCGCTTATGCGCCTTTCTGAATGAAAAAGTCCATTTTTTAAGGTGTCATCATAGGCAAGAGAATAATCGATCTCGGTAGCTCTATTAATATCGATGTATTTTTCAATTTCATAAAACTCAGTATTTTAATTAACCCAGAGATAAAAAATAATTTCAAATGTTGAATTGGAGTAATTAATATGGTGAATATCTTCAATGTAAACACCGGCCGTAATTTGCTCTTTTATAGATGATTGAGCAAAACAATCAGTGCGTTGAACAAGAATAAGTATCAGTATAACAATAAACTTAACGGTATGCTTTACAAAATTTAATTCCAACATGTATAGATCGAATAAATTAAGTCCTAAAGTTCTTAATAAAAATAAAAGAACACAATTTAATTCAAATTTATCTCCATAAATTCTTAAATCGGACTTTGCTAAATACACGTTTTCATGCCATCTTTTGTTTGCGTAAGCTGAGTGATTTCCATAATTTTAACGATTAAACATCCATGAAATTCAAAGCAGGGTTATATTGGTTATTCAATAAGCGGTTTTTCAAGCTCTTGTTTTTTTATGTATTAATGCTGTTATTTGGATGGGTGCTCCACTTAGCCTTGAGCTTGGATGTAATGAATGTTCCCCGCTTAGAATTGGATGCGGCCAATGACTTGAGCCTAAATGATTTGCATTACAAGATTAACGCGCAAACACGGAAGCATGCTCCCGGAACAGATATCATTCTGATTAATTCTGGGGATCTAGATCCGCTCACGTTTCGTCAAGAATTGGCCGATTTAGTTAAGGTAGTTTCCTTGTACGATGCCAAGGTTATTGGCATTGATCATACCTTTTCAAGGGATCAAAGAATCATGGGAACTGCAGCGCTAGTGCAAGAATTGTCCGAAAACAACAAGGTGGTTTTAGCCTTAAATACTCAAGGAAAAGACCATTTACAAATCCGAAATGCTACGTATGGAACGGTTAATTTAATTCAGGAACCGCAAACAGTCCGCAGGTACGAGGGGGGATCACGGACGTTTGCCGCGCAAATCGCGAAAAAATTCGGCCTTAAGCATGAAATTCCCGACGATCCCTATTTGATCAATTATGTAGCCCCTGATTACCAACCAACCGCATTTAACGTACAGTCAGTAAATGAGTTAGCTTTTTCAGAACCAGGTATTGTTCCTGTTTTCAATGCCCGCGAAGTCATGAACGCCACCGATGCGAGTATGCTCAAGGGTAAAATTGTACTCATTGGTCATTTTGGAAGCACAGCCCTGCGAGATATAAAAAACGATTTGGAAGATAAGTTCTCCGTACCCTCGGATGAAAACATGATTTTTAGGTCACCGTCCATGCCTGGGGTATTAATCCATGCCAATGCCATCGATAACCTATTGCGAAAGGAAGTACGGTTTACCGAAGTTTCCGCAACATGGTGGTTCAAATGCCTTGGAGTGCTTTTTGTGTTTGCATACTTATATTTTCTTGTATTTGTAGAAGCGGGAAAGGTTGTGAATATTTTATTGATGTTGGGTTTGAGCTTACCTGCCTTATTCGTCGTTCTTTATCTGATGCAATACAATTGGTACATTGAAATGGGAAGCACTTTGCTGCAACTATTGGTCTTTGAAGAAATGGTGGAAATTTTTTCACCCTTATATCGTTGGATTCAACATAAATTAAAACCTACCGAACTATGAAAAATCTATTATTCGTTATCGCAGTACTTGCATGTGTTAACATGACCTTTAGCCAAGTACAACTCTTCGTAAAAAAAGGCAGCTTAACCATTGGTCAGACTACATACCAAGCAGGGTCAGTGGTATCTCTAAAGTCCACGGATAAAGTGCTTACTTCTGAAAAAACAAAAGCCATTGCGAAAAAACAAGCCCAATTAATTGAATTGGAGAAAAACAAAACCTATACCTACAAGCAATTGGAAAAAAAACTGGATGTAAAATCTAATTTTACGCAAGCCTTCATCAATGCAGCCACCAGCCAGCAAGTGGCTCAAAAAAGCAATGCAGGAGCAACACACCGGGGAGATGGCGATGACCCTATGTCCTTTTATCCCTTGGATAGTGTTCAGGTGTTGAGTGATAGCATTTTATTGGAATTAAGCCCCAATCTTAACTTGAAGTCCGACATTGCTTTGTATCGACTCGGAGGAACAGATACCTTGAGGTTTTCCCGTGAAAACTATGCGTTTTGGATCAAGGATTTAACGCCGGGAACCTATTTTTGGGAGTACAAGGCCAAGATCGGAACAGAAAACTATACCTTCAAGAACCTATTCTATGTACCTCAAGCTGAGGCTAAACTCGAATACTCCCAACAAATTAGTGATTACGAAAGCCAATTAGCCGTCTTCAGTGAAGACATGCGTGCATTGCTGCTGGAAGAGTTCCTCTTGTTGAACCGCTGGGTGATAGGTTCTAAAAAATAAAGTAAATTTAAAGCACAGCCCCTGAAAAATGGGCAGGATTCGTGTTGGTGAGGTAGGATTATATACTGCGTTAAGGCGAATATAACACGTAACTATTTAGACAATATGAAAACTTTAAAATTAATGCTTGCCTTGGTTGTTTTGTGTGCTTTAACGCGTTCATTCGCCCAGCGTGTAGGAGGGGGCAACATTGATACCCTCCAAGAGCAAATGAAAATTAAAATTAATTATCCGATTACGAGGGGTGCATCAGCGATTCCATCCAGCCATTCCTTGTTGGAATTTGCCCCACCTGTGCAAAATCAAGGCTCCACTCCTTCGTGCATATCATGGGCGACTGCCTATGCAGGAATGACGATGGTAAAACGTATTGAACAAGGAACGTTAGACGTAAAGCCTTTTTCCGCCATGAATCTATACAACCGTGTGCGACCCTATGATGCGCTGTATGATTGTAATGCAGGCAGTATGTTTTCCTCTAATATAGAGTTAGTAAAAACTAAGGGGGTAAAATACGACGACGAATATCCAGAATATTGTGAGAATTTGTCATCTACTCTTGCCTACAGCAATAAACTTTATAGTTATGAAGATTTATCCATTACAGCATGGAACATTAAATATGCGATTGCACGTAATCGTCCGGTGATGATTGGAATGAAAATGTACAGTGGTGAATATTGGGGAACCATGTCATATCATGAGACAGGGGTTTGGGATGGTACCCATACGGGTTCCTTGGATTGGAATCATGGAATGTTGGTGGTAGGTTATGATGATAACAAAGCAGGTGGAGCCTTTTTAGTGATGAACAGCTGGGGTACAGATTTTGGAAAAGATGGTTACTTCTGGCTTAAATATAAAAATGTGGTCAATGAATTGGTTTGTGCCTATGCAATGATTCCAAAAGTTGATAATTCACATTTGGTCTTTTTTGATAATTATGTGGGCAGAGGTGCATCTAGGGGTGAGGCTAAGGTTTCTTTCCCAGAAATCAAACCGCTTGAATCGGTGAGTGATAGTGTGAATCCTGTACCGTTGACATCAATTCTTACTCTTCAAAACCGATGTGGAACCGATATTGGTGTGGCTATTGGACAGCGGGGTAAAGCAACGAATTATTCGAAAGGATGGTATTTTTTATTACCGGATGCGGATCAACAACTTTCGGTTAATGCGCAAGATTCATTATTTGTATTAGTGCGGGGAGGGGATATGAACCTTGAAAATGCAAACTACGCGTTTTCAATTAACGAAAATTCAGCCTTTGAATACCCTACTAGCAATGCCCGCACGCAAGATAACTTTGTTTTCCTTGGTAAAGTTGTTGAAAACAGCTCATTTATTGTAGTACAGTGCGAAAGTGCATTAAATCCGATAATAAAGGTCAGACTGGCTGCACAACGAGATACTACCTCGATCGAATATCGTAACATGCACTGGAATGGTGAAGACTTGCTTTTTGATCCAATAACCTTGAGTGAAATTAAACCAAATCTTGAAGGTAAGTATAGCGTCTATTTATCCGGTAAGAAAATCAAAGCACGAGAACTTTCAAAGGAAAAGCTGTTAGGTCTTGAGGGTATGTTGAAATTCGCAAGTCAAGAGAGTGCTGCGATGTATGAAAAGAAAGATCAGTAGTTATTTGATTTTTTGTTCATCATACGCATCTATAAACAGGTATTTGCATTTATCTGCAACATCTGTTTTGACGAGGCCATTACTCCAATCCAATACCGTTTTCCCGTCCCTTTCAATGAAATATGTTTCTGGGCAAGGGATTGTGATTTGCTTGTACATCGTTGCATTTTCTCCAATATAACATGAAACAATGATTACAGGGTCTTGCCGTTTTTTTGCATTGTTATATTTGAAATCGATTTTGTAAGAGATTTGATTGTTGGTTTCAAGATTACCGTCAAAGTCTATTTTCTCGCTGAATTTTGTTTTTATTTTTAAAAAACACTCTTTTTGAATTCCGTTTTTTGTGGCTAGGGGAATTGTTTTTAATTCGCCATCCATTTCATTTATATCAAAGTTCAGATAGACTTTCGGTTTTTTGACGGTTTCTGTATTAACGGTTGGAGCTCCTCCACCTCCCATTCTTACTAATTGTTCTGTCGATTCACGTTTGAAAAATATAAAATCACCGTCGCGATACGGTGACATTTTTTTAAAAACATGCGTATTCATCGTTATTCCTTGCTGTTCCAAGGCACGTTTGTCGGCGTTATTTCGGTTAACAGTAAGTTCAGCATCAATTTGGCTTGCGGAAATAAAGTCTTTCTCGTTATTAACTAAGATTGAAATGAAATTTTCTAGG
>CAMDDG010000105.1 GCA_945890895.1 Chitinophaga pinensis
CCATTGCAAAGCATTTGTTGTGAATTGCTTTCAAAATTGTATTTTTACGGATAACTCACAACTGTGCCGTGCGAAACATGTGGAAACAATTTGTTGTGAATTGCTTTCAAAATTGTATTTTTACGGATAACTCACAACTGCATTATTTCAGTACACAAACTTACTACAGTTGTGAATTGCTTTCAAAATTGTATTTTTACGGATAACTCACAACATAAACAGACTCAAAACGCTGATATGGTGTGAGTTATATCGTAAATTCTAGTTTCTAAAACAATTCCAATTGTTGATGAGTTTTAGGTTTCTCAACCACTTTTACTCCGTGAAATAATTCAATCATTCCAAATTGTTTATCCGTTATTCTAAAAATTGCAACCTTCCCTTTTTCTGGTAGCTGATTTCGAACTCGTGATGAATGTACATCTGCATTTTCATGACTGGAGCAACAACGGATGTACATCGATAGTTGAAACATTTCAAAGCCATCCTTTACCAAATGCTTACGAAAATTTTGAGCAATTTTTCGCTCTTTCCTCGTTTCTGTCGGCAAATCAAATAAAACAAACACCCACAAAATTCGATATTGATTAAACCTACTTCCTATCATCAATCCAAATAAAATTCCGGATATCTTATTTTTCTCAATTTTCCCATATAACAATCGGCTAACGATGAGGTTGTCCTGCTCATAGCAATCATTAAGGGACTCATTTTCCCATCCATCTTTACATCCAAAGTTGGAATCTCCAACAGTTTTGTCTTAATCCCTCGTGTAAATTGATTAATGTCACAGCCTTGGTTCTTCAAATCCAAGACCATCTTATCCACAAATGGGCGATAAGGTTCCATGATATCATCGGCTAAACAATAGGCATTGTATTTATTTCTATGAAAAATCCCAACAGATGGATATAAACCACTCCCTACCAAACTTCGAGCCGCTATCGAACGCAAAATGGAATATCCATAGTTCAACCATTGATTCACACCCGGCTCATCTGTGTTGCGCAAAAATCCATCAATATTAAAAATGGATTTCCAATAAAATACGGCCGCTCGGCTTTCTAAATTACCCACATCACCCGACCTAACTTGCTGTGACCATAATTCCATTTTTGCCGCTGGAATTTTGTTGTTTTTTAGTAATTGAAATTGATTACTGATTTTGGCAGAAACGGTTTGTTGCCACATGGCTTTTTTCAACGGCAAAGCAGCATTTAATTGATAGGTGGAACGTTCGTTAAAAACTGAATGATTACTCAAGGGCAAATTTATTGAAATCGGCATGTAATTATTGCTGCAATGAATGATTGCAACATTGTTATTCATGAGTTCAATAATAACCTGATGGGTAATGACGGTTTGGGGATGCTCAATTAGCAAAAGGGCAATATCTTCTATAGGAATTGTTTTGAAGATTTCATCCTCCCCCACCAATTTCAAAACCAATTGACTGTCTTTTAACGACAACTTGTAGGCATTTTCAATATTGATGGTTCGTTTTATCATTCATTCATATTGGATTGAACAATTTGACCTAAGTGATTTACGCGAATTTTAACTATACCCTTCAAATTGTTTTCAGATTGAATTCTCTTAAAAGTCACATCTTTAATATCTGTATTTATTTGAGTTTCCAAATGATGTCTAAAAACATAATATTTCGTTGAAAACTTCTGAACCCTGTAGCAATGTTTACTAATCTGAGAATAATTGGATACATCACTAAAATCAATGGTCTCAACATCAAAATCTGTATTCGGAAATACAAACAGTTCATTTTGCTTCATCGAAAATAAAAACTCCCACCCTTTTTCATGTTTTTTGTTTATAACAGGCAATCCTGAATTCTTGCGCTGAACCGCTTCAAACAATGAAACCACCTCTTCTTGCAAATCGCCATTTTCATCGCGGTAAATTGCCACGTGGTGATTATTTCCAGTGTTTACGAAATCAGTAGGAATTTTAAAACCATTATTATCAACAATTAAATCTCCGTGGTGATTTTTCTTATGGTGTAAAGCAATTGCATTGCTCACTCCATAGATTTTTACAGATTTTATTGGAATTCCATCTTTTTCATTTAACCAAATAGGATTTTCATCCAAATTGGAAAAGGCTAGTTCTGACTTACCTTCGAATTTATCTAACCGATCTTGCAGTTTTTTCCTAATTCCTGTATCAACTACTTTTTCTAATTTTAAATCCTTATCCACCTTCTTCCGAATGGTAAAACGTTCTTGTGGCTCCGTGATTTTAATCTTTTCAGGCAACATCACTGCTTTTTCGGAATCGATGTAAATCGGCACTTTCTTTAATGAGTTCTTACCACCAAAGGCCATTTTTATATCTCCGTTAAATGAACTCAGACGTTCTAACACCAATTCGCGATACTTCTGATTTGAAATGGATTGAATTTCATACAATTCCGTTTTTTCTGTCAATTTAATGTATCGGGTTGTGTACTCCAAACTTCTTCCATAAATCGTTTCCTTATGCAATTGCCCCCTTGGTGTATCTTGCCCCTTAGTGACAATCAACTTACCAGAACTGGTTTTTATCCTGTTCACATTGGGAGTTGTAACTTTATTTTTAGATTTATGAGAAATAATGATATTTTCTAGTGTTGCTCGTACTTTTTGCCTTAAATTCTCGATGGGCACTTTGAATTTGGATTTCTGAACATCATCCAAAATACCAGAAAACATATTATTCAGTTTCTTTTCATTAGAACTTTGAGCGTTCAATGTATTCAAAAATTGAATGTGCTGTTGTTTTGTTAACGCTACTGTAATAGCATCCATCGCATGATGGCGGTGATCATTTCGTTTACTCCAATCTTTGATTCGTTTTAACCTTTCTCCATTTTTTCCTTCTTCGTAATATGTGGCTCCTTCTACGTGTGAAAATTTATCCCAATTGAGTTCTTTAAGTACATCAACTATGCCCCAGTCTTCTCGTAATCGTTGAGTTACAGTACCCGTGGTAAAAGTAACGTTGCGAATAGCCAAGCTCAAATGTTGAGTGGCTTTGCGTGAAATGTATCTGGTTTCCTGTAATTGTCGACTTATAAAATCATTCGGGATTTTATCATTTGTCAATTTTAGATTCTCAAATTTGGCTTTTGAAATTCCAACAAACCCTTTTTGAAATCCCAATTTATATAATTCATTTATACGTTTTAAAAATGCATCTTTTACTTCAGGACTTTGTTTTTCCATGTAAGACATTGCTGTATCATTTCCCTTTTCCTCATTAATTTTACGTTCACAAAGTGTTTTATTGGCAAATGAATCATTGAATATCCGCGACTTAGGCAGAATATGCTCGATATCTATTTCATTAGAAAACAACATGGATATAGAAATCGGTTTACCTGTATAAATAGAAGTTTTATTGCACTCTAACCATAACTTATAACGTAAAATATCATTTTTGGTTATTCTTTTACCAAGGTTGGATGAAAATTCCGACTTAAGCGTATTTACAATTGATTCATTTCGTTTCTGATTGTTTGAAATACTCTTTGTAATAGAATCTCGTTCTTCATTTGATGCTTTAAGATCTCGGGCCATTTCAATACGCACCTCATCGGGTTTTCCGAATTTATCATCCTTAATTATTGCATTTACAACATTTACCAATTGATTCATCACTTTTTCAACTACTGGATTCCTTAAAGACCCTTTTTTGAAAAGAGGAAGTTCATCAATTAACACTCGATTATCTAATTCCTCACGTGTTTGACTAAGAGAATGTTTAAATGTAAAACGGGGTTCATTCTGAGAATGTAATTCCGCAGCTTTATCAATAGTTTCTCCTTTTAATAGGTAAGGTAGTACTTTTCGAATTGCCCAAGCACTGATTGAACCATAATCTGCTTCCAACTTTAATTTATAAAAATATCCCAACCATTCATTCGGAATATTTAAAAGTTGAATCAATTCTTCTTTTATGTGAGCATCCTCCTCTGCGGAATATAGTAAATGCCAAATCCTGTAATACAGCTGCTTATCCAATTCATTATTGGGTTTCAATGCTTCAAATACCAACAAATTCTCAGGTAAACCCAATGCATTTAAAATCACATTTAAATCTGACTCGAATTCTCTAGGGTCTTTTCTTAGATTCAATTCCACTTTATCATGTCCCAAATCCTCAAAAATCTTTAAAATACAATGAATGAAATTTGCTCGAGTTCGGTTACCTACTATTTCCTCATAGTTCAATTGAAAATCTCCATTGTCTTTAACTCCTAAAATCTGAAGTATCTCTTTTTTCGTTAATTTTTCTTTGATATTCAGCCATCCTAACAATTTATTTCGAATTTCATTATCATTTTCCCCGTCCACTAAACCGAAGGTCATTTTTACATCTGGATTGTTCGTATCTACGATAACCAAATTATTCAGATTTTGAAGCAATCGATATTCCTGAAATAAAGGGGAAGATTTTGGAACCACTTTTTTCTTCATGGGAATTTGTACTCCCTTCTGCGAGGGATGATTAATCATCACTTGAACTGCAAATTCACAATCCGAAATCAAATGTTTTTGGCTTTTCAGCTTTCTTTGATAAAATATAACAACATCGCGAATTTCTTTTTTGATATCATCGTTTTTCAACTGGGGATGAAATTCTGCCTGTTTATCCCAAATCCTATTGAATTCATCAATGTAGTCTTGTCGATAAAAAATGGTATTCTTAGTCGAACGATGTTTATTATTACTCAATTGCGATAACATAAACTGACCAATGGTTTGGTTGTTCACTCTCAGAATTTTACTTCGATCACTAATTGCACCGAGGTATCCACTGCTATTATCAATTTCCCCTTTTATATCGCATAAAACCCACAATAAAACTCCTAAATCAACTTTTTCAGACAAAGCGTTAGACCGGGTTTCCAAATACAACTTTCTTTTATCGGATCTTGATTTAGGTAATTCTGCCACAGTCAAATTCCGTTTTCGCTGTACATACGAATTGCAGACAGATTTTGAGTTCGAACCCAAAAAGAATTGTAGAAACTCTTCGTCGAGCACTTCATGAAATTTCTGTTGTGCGCGAATAATATGCTCCAATTCCAACATCAGATCAGATGCATAAAATTCAGGAATACTTTTATTTTCCGGATTGGAAACAAATGCTCGAAATAGGTATTGTCCAGGTGTTATTCCTTCAGCTTGAAGTTTCAAAGCCAATTCCACATTATCTACTGCTGTTCCAACATCCTCCCCATCACTATTGGTCGCTTTTCTGGAACTTTTATATCCCCTTTTTTTGTTAATCATAAATAAAACTCGTGCAAAATCATTGAGTTCTATTTTCTCAGATGCCGCTTTTGACCTCAAACTCCATGAACTGAATGTCGTATTCAAACCATTTTCTGCTAAAACAAAATCTGCATCAATAATTCCATAATTCTTCAAAGTCGACAATAAATAATACCTCCTCAATTTATAGCGTTGCAAACCTCTTCTAGCGCCTCTCTTTAATGTTCTTTCTTGATTCGTTGAAATAGCTTGTCCTTTTGAGAAGTCACCAATTTCATCTGTCGTTAAGGATACAATCCGAACACCGGCACCTACAATTTCTGTTTTTTCATGTTCATTTTCTGCTTCGTGAACAAAAGCCCACCCAATTGAAGTTGATCCAAGGTCTAATCCGAGTATTTTTTTCATTTAATTTGTTTTTTTTGAAATTCGTTTATATTTGCATTACAATTTTGAAGCAATTCACAATAAGGATTATTCCGTTGTGAAAACATTTAAAGCGGTCTAATCGATCGCTTTTTTTTATGGTTTTAAATTCAAAATTTGCAACACAGCTAAAAAGCGAATCTATTGAAAAAAATTAGGATTTTATAGCTGTATAGTGACATGTCACTATACCTCAAAAGCGTTTTTAACTAAAAACTTTGTAAATGCACGATTTCCTTTGTAAATAATCAAACGGTTGAATCTTAATTAAACCCGTATACCGTGTAAAATGAGCCGAATAAACTCTTACGGGAATAAGAAAAGGGGTTTAAATAGTCCTTTGGCGGATTCATTTGCGATGGAACTTCGTAAACATAAGTGCGCGTTACATCGTAGAGCAACTCTAGGGAAAGTCCCAATGTAAATTTAGAATTAACGTGTTTTTCAACAGCTACACCTGTGGATAAACTTAAGTATTCAAAAAAATTCTGTTTTCTTTTGGGATAATATATTTGTTCGTTATCCGGAAGAGTTGTGACAGTAACTTTTTTAAAATTTCCTCGATTGAACGAAAAACCGAAATTATATCCTACTGAAATACTTTTGAATTGTGAATTTAT
>CAMDDG010000106.1 GCA_945890895.1 Chitinophaga pinensis
TACAAAAGAATTTCCCATAGAATCAACCCCATAACCTTTCAATATAACCTTATTTTTGTCTTGTGAAACAATTTTCATTTGTTTAGGGGCCATTTGAACTGTATATTGACCATCTGTATTATACATTGTTACAGTATACCCTTCTCTCCCAGTTATATTAGGTTCAACCTTTATCGCACGAGGTGCACTACCATGAGGTCCAGATACATGTAGGCCATTTTCGTATCTTAAATGATCCGGAGAATTGAATACGAAATTTAATTCTCCGTTTTTCTGTGGTTTAAAAATATCAAAAAATCCCATATAATTATAGATTAAATTATAAATTAAATAAATGAAAATGTATTGCCCAACCTCTAGGATCAGTGCTCCCAAATGAAAAAGCATCAGCCGCTCCGGTTTTCAACTTGGTTATTTTTAATGTAAAATCTATTGGCTTTATCAATCGGAAAGTACTTCCATTCTCAAATTGGCCTAAAAATGTTTCTGTAAAAACATCTTTTTCGAAATATACTAATTGATAATTGTGTACTTGATCATCTTTTGTATTAATTCGAATTGAATTATTTGAAAATACAACTTCTGCTTCATCGAAATTTTCAACTAATTTAAAATTTGTTTGTTCGTTTATATTTAATAGATTTTTCTGAAAAATTACAGCTTTCATGATAATTTTATTGTAATTGTTTATATTAAACTTAGTCCGGAAAAGTGGATCATATTTTAAATAATAAATAATCATTAACTAAATTCTTTATATATGCATTATCATCTTTAGCGTTAAGTACATGTGAATCTATTCTTGGCAAGATCCTTTCTAAAGCGTCAAATGAGTAATAAACTTTACTATCTAAATCATATACATTTTTTGATTTAAGGACTGTAGCCATCGATATGTCTATTCCTAATGCCACCGATAGTATGGCTAATTCTAATTGTTTTGTTTCAAGATTCAACAAATTATTTTCTAATAATATTTTAAGGCTTCCTACTTCAATTACATGTGTGAGAAAATTACTCGTATCTGATTGGGAGTCTTCATCTATTTCTCTTTTAACAATAATTTCGCCATGTTTTGTTATATAACCGCTTATAAGCAATTTTATAAAATTATCTAAATAACTAAAATCAATTTGATCTAGTATATCACCAAAAACATCATTTGGAAGTGTATCTAATAATTCTTTCTTTGTTTGCATTTTTATAAATTTAATTTATTAATAAATTTCTATCCAAACCTACCTTCTTCACCTCCCCATTCCCACCTTGAATATAATAATTCTTGGCTAGTTCTTCTCCAATGGCTTTAACGAATGCTGCTTTTATTTTTGAAATTTTTTCAAATGCAGAGCTTTTCGTTATATCAACCATGTCATTAATTCTTCCTTTCATTTCATCTAAACTACCTATACTTGATATTTTACTATAAATCTCGTACATCTCCTCTCTTTTTCCTCTTAAAAAACTTAAGCCAACTCCTTCGGGATGTTTTAGGTAAAAGAAGTATAAAGTTTTTTCTAGTGGCCTGAGTTTAATTTCAATATTACCAAAATCAGGTAAGAAAATTCTTTTATCAGCATCTATTACTAACCTGCTTAAAGGCACATTTTGCTTAAATCTTTGAGAGAATAACATTTTAACCCTTAGCGACTCAAGTATATTTAAAGCTTGGGTTATGACAGAAAACGAAAGTTTGTCTTTTAGCTTTTCCATACAATCCGCACATATATCAGCAGTGCGCATTTTTAATTTTATGTCTTTTTTCTCTAAACACATGTCATTTAAACAACCAATAGGATCCAAATGAACCGCACTTCTTAATTCATTATAGTCATCAAACATATGCTTTTGAAGTATCAGTGCTATTACTTCATATGCAATAGGAAAAGCATCGTTACACTTTAAATAATGATTCCAGTCTGCTGTGTGTATAAAGCCATTGTGGGGCATTTTTTCATCTAGGCTTGCAAACCAATTTTTGTCATTGGACATTTCAGTTAATAATAAAACAAACTCGTCATTACCTATTGACTTGCTTAAACGGTATAAATTACATTTATCAAAGATGGCACTCCAATTAGAAGCTTTTCTGCTAAATGGGAATGTGAATTTTTTGTACTCTTTTTCACTTGAAGAAGTCACATTCATTGAATACTGTGGTCTATCCAATTTTATTCCTTTTTCAAACTTCTTTTGATCTAATATTATATTTTCAATATAATCGTCCTGACTAAAATTGATTAAACTATTCACATCACAATTAAATTGTATTGGACCCTCAATTGCATTCAATAAATCAAACACCTCCGTAAAAGTTTCATTACTCACATCCCCATCTTTGATTAAATGTATTTTCATATTTAGTCTTCAAATAAATTACCTAAACTTTTGTTTGTTTTTTTCTTCTCAAAATAATGATTCATTGATTTATCTAATTTACTCCAAACACTAGTATTCATTTCCCCTTTTTCAAATGAAAAACTGTTTTGTTTTTTTATTGACATACTTTCTGCAACATCAACTGCATCCAAAGTAGCACCAATAAAGCTAAACGTCCAATTCCCTGATTCCTCTAGTGAAGAAATCATATTACGAATTTTTACTAAGTTAAACAATCTTGACGCATTTTCATGGCCATCTGTAAGAATTACTACAACAACCGTAGTTGGCAGCCTACTACTTTGGTTTTGAATACTTATTTGGGTAATTGTATCTCCAATTGCATCCAATAATGCGGTTGAACCATTAGGTCTATAGGTTACATGATTTAATAATTGTATCGTACTTGGATTGGATTGAAAGTAATGATGGTCAACATGGGTATTAAACGTAGTTAAGCCCATCGTAATTTCCTCCTCTTCAAATTCAATCCCCTTTAGTTTAATTCTATTAACCTGTTCATTGAACCCATTAATGGTACTGTCAATACAGTCACTCATAGATCCGCTTTTGTCCACAATTAAGTGGTAAATTGTTTTTCTCTTTTTCATGTTATTTATTGTTTATTAATTTGATAAAAATGATTTCTGGATATCCCCCTTCAAAAACATACTCGGTTACTGGGCAAAGCCATAATTGATGGTTAAATGTTTCGCCCTTGAAGCTATCTACATGATAGTAAGCCCCATAATCAACAAGTGCGTGACCTATATTATCTAATATCCCTTTGTTCATCCCAATCCTTATTTTAGTCAGTTTAGCATCTGCGTTCTCAAATTCCTCTGTGCTTATCTTTACAGTAGCTTTTCCTTGGTTATTTGAGACAAGATCGAGAAAGGTGTCGGCGCCATCAACCATCATTAGGTTGGCCTTAGTTCCGAGATTTGCTTCTAAAAAGGCAGGTAAGTCGGCATACCAGATTCCGGCTTCTTTGTAAAAAGACAATGTTTTGGTAACTGAGGAAGCATGAGTGATTGTTTGCATATTATTTTGGTTTAGAATACAAAATTACTTCGTGCGGATATCTAATTTTCTTCTCTACAAGTTGTAATGGATTCAATATTATTTAGGTAAATATTTGATTGTCAGTATGTTAATAACTTTTCTCTTTTTTGGAAATCCTTCATGACACATGTTGATAAATATTTATCTCACTTATTTATCAGGAGATTCTAGGAATGTCTACTTTTATTTTCCCCCTAAAGTTTCACTAACAATGGAAAATCAATCTAATAAACTCAATATTGAATTCGTGAAGTATATGGGGTATTTTATCCCAAAAACAGATGTTGAGGGATTTAATCCTGAAACTAATGGTATGTTAAAACCATCAGTAGACGAAAAAGTAAGATGGCAGGATGAAACCTGTCAACAACTAGGGTACTTTAAATTCTAAAATGAAGATGAAGATAATTTTATAAAATAGTTAAAAATGAAACAGCAATTTAGAAATAGGACCAAAGAAAAAAGATTATGCAGTAATGCTGTTTCAGATATACTAGATTATGAATTAGTGAATGAAAAAGAGATATTTGAAATCCTACACAAGTATCGTTGGGTATATAAGGTAATCCCATATACGCCAGTTGATGGTCCTTTGGGTGAGTTTCATCGTATTTACAGAGAGTTGCAGAAATTAAGTAAGTATCTACTTGAAAAACCCAATGCAAAAAAAGCATTTGTGGAATATGAGTTAATTAAAAATAAAACAGATAACGCTATTATAGAGTGGCTTTTAAACCATGAACAATTAGGTAAGTTTTTAACTAAATTATATATTGACACCTTTATAGCCGATCCTGAAATCTTAGCAAAAGGGTATGAAAAAATTTTTGCAGAGTTTCCATTAACTGTCGGAGTAATTGATTTTTATCCTTTATTAGATTTTATAGATACTTTCTCTTCCCATTATAGTTTGATCTTAGATAAATATCATAATCCAGAGGGTGATGGTATTCATTATATCAATAACATAGAATACTATGAGGCAAAAGAAGTGACTTTACTAGATTTCATCGCCCCTGCTTTAAAAATGCCTATTGAGGATGTATTTAAAAATCATAAAGAGCCTTTTGAGGTTAAACGATTAAAGCACCTTGTTCCTTTTAAAGCTTATCAAAGGACATCTCCTAGTCCTCAATTACAGAAAGCACATGATTTGTTTCATAATGATCAATATGCCGAGGCTATACAGCTATATAAGGAACTATTGGTTACAAGAAATGATTTGGATGAGGCTAAAGCTGGCTTGGCCATAAGCTATTTCATATTAGAGGAATATGAGAGTGCTGAGTCTGTAGCATCAAGTTTGAGCCCTTATCAATATAAAGAGCTAATTACGTTAATTACTAAGTTTAAGTCGGGTTTACAAGAAGGAGGTCTAAATGACACGAAGTCCTATGAGATCGTTGATAGGTTCTGTGAAGAGGCGCTTGAACTAGAGGCTGGTGATATAGACCGTGATTATTGGATAAATGAATACGAGGATCTATTTAAATCGGTATCTATCGCTCCCGAAGGTCTTCCCTCCATAGCCAATGCTAATTATAATGGGTGTAAGTTTAAGAATATTTATGATTTTCATAGCAAGTATGTCCAAAGAAAATTTGAGCAGGATATTCTAAATAGAATGACACATAAGGACGCTGTAGAGTATTTCATAAGCAGGATGGATATATACGCACTAGATAAGATATTATACTACCGAGAATATTCAGATGTTGATAAGCCTTTTTTCTTAGAAAAGCTAAATATTGTATTTGATACATTTAAAGAAAGAGGTAATATAAGATTAGTCAGTACAAATGGTGTATGTAAGGGATGTCAACACGGACATATAGGAGTAGCTTTTGTTGGTGACAATGATGATACTTATTTAGAACTTATGATACTATCTGAAAATGATAAAGTAACTGATATTTTTGAATGCAATAATTTCAAGTTTGATACTTACAATAAAGAACTTTTAGGGCAAAGACTATTTCTGCATATAAACGAAGATGAAATGCCATTTTAAATCAATTAATATGAGAGTTTTAATATTTTTATTAGTTGTATATATTATCAAGCTCCTAATTAAGGAACTTAATAAGCCAGTCGATTCGGATGTGGATCAAATCATCAATACTATAACCGAAAAGAAACCTGTCATATACATCTCCAATGGTGTTGAACTCAAAACCACTCTCAAAAGACATTACTTTAATATATTAGATATGGAAAATGGAAAGGTATATGACAGAGAAATGATTTTAACACAGGTTCAGAGACAAGATTCCTATTATCAAGAAGATACTAATGCAGGGTATAAAACTAGATGTACTTCTAATGATATCTTGTTAGCTGAGTCCTATGTTATGGACAATTACAATTACCTAGTATACTTGAACTAATACTCAGTCCTCCCATTCATCTTCTTCATCATTACCATCATCGTACCCATATTTGTGGGTATTGTAATTATCATACCAATTCTCTACATCTCTATCTAATGATTTGACTGTGAGCGTATCCCTGTTAACATCATTCAAATAAGGATGGTCAGAGAGAATCAGAGGGTCATACCAATCAATCGCCGAATTTGACCATTCAATCCATTCTTTTAACTCTGGTTTCTCATTTTCATGATTTTTTAGTGCATCTACGTATGTTCTCATGTCCTGTATCTTTCTATACTTTTTACTCTCCCTCAATAACTTGTTGAATTTTTCCAAATGTATCTCAACCACCTTCTTTCTATCTTGAATGAGTTTATATATCTCCCGCTTTCTAATATCTTCTCTTATT
>CAMDDG010000107.1 GCA_945890895.1 Chitinophaga pinensis
GGCGAGGTATCTGTAATTCTACGTTTTGGAACCGACTTAACCAGTAACTACTATGAATACGAAGTACCCTTGAAAATGACTCGTGGCTATGTAAATACCAATTTGGCAAATGCAGACAAATTAGTTTGGCCCGATGAAAACATGATTGATTTGGAATTTGACAAACTGTTTAACTTAAAATTAGATCGTCAAAATGCCAATTGGCCCATGACCGCCCCTTATATTAAGCCTTTGGAAAAAGGAAAAATAACGGTAATGGGTTTGCCCGACTTATCTAACATTCGCGTAGTTTTGGTGGGTGTAAAAAACAACTCTCCCCTTCCTAAATGTTTTGAAGTTTGGACGAACGAACTTCGTGTTAAAGACATTGCAAATGGAGGTGGCTGGGCAGCATTAGCGAATGTTCAAGCCCAATTAGCCGACTTGGGTCAAGTTAACATGGCTGGTTCTATACGAACCATTGGTTTTGGTGATGTAGACAAAAAATTAAACCAACGTAGTTTAAGCAATAACTACAATTACGATATTGCCTCGAATTTGGAATTTGGTAAATTCTTCCCTGCAAAAGCAGGAGTAAGTATTCCCGTGTATTTGGGTTGGTCGGAAAGTTACATTCAACCTAAGTTTAACCCATTAAATCCTGACATAGAATTAAGACCTTACTTAGAAGGAATTCAAAACATTGCCTTGAGAAATCAAATTCGAAAAGCTGCTGAAGATTATAACTCCTTATTCAGTTTTAACGTAAACAATTTCAAAATTAGTAACCCGGTAAACGGCAAAAAACGTCCTTGGAACGTTTCAAATTTTAATGGAAGTTACAGTTATCAGAGTCAATATAGAAGGAATCAACAAATTGAGGAGTATTTTATTAATACCACTCAAGCCACGTTGGGATATGCTTATGGAATGAACACCAAATTTGTCCGTCCATTCAAAAAAATTAGAAATAAGAATTTGGCTTTGATTCGGGATTTTAACTTTAACTTCATTCCTTCCAATTTCACATCTCAGTTACAAATCAACCGTTTGTACAGCGAAAACCAAGCCCGTAACAACAACAACTTTGTTCAAATCAATCCCAGATTGTACGACAAAAACTTCACATTGAATCGGAATTACAACCTTTCAATTCCATTAGCTAGTTCATTAACAGTCAACTATTCGGCAAATGTTGAAGCTCGTATACAAGAACCATTTGGAGCCATTAATTCACCAGAAAAACAAGATTCAATTCTTTCTGAATTTTTGGGTTTTGGTAGAACTTCTAGATTTTATCAGAGTATGAATGCATCCTACACGTTCCCATTCCAAAAAATTGGAGTATTGAAATGGATAAGTGCAAATGCTACATACAACGGAAGTTATGAATGGAGACAAGCGCCACCTGCTTTTGCTTCATTGGGAAATAATATTCAAAACAGTCAAGACATCAATTTAACAACTCAGCTAAATTTCAGCCAATTGTATAATCAAGTGCCTTTCCTCAAGGATTATAGAAATCCCAAGAAAAAGAAAAAAGAAGCTAAATCTGAGAAAAAAGAAGGAAAAGAAGAGGCATTTGCAAGTGCAATCGAAAAAGGAAAAGAATCTTCCAGCAACAAACCCCACCCTGCCATTGTTTTAGTTGGTGATTTCTTAACCATGTTCAAGAATGCCAATTTCAACATTTCACAGAAACAAGGTACCGAATTACCCGGATTCGGATTCCGACCCGATTATTTCGGATATAATTTCAAACATCTTCAACCCGGTTTGGGATTTGCGTTTGGACAACAAGACGAAAGCATCCGTTATAAATTGGCCAATCAAGGGGCTTTAAAACAAGATACTCGACAAGCCAATTTCTATCGCAATAATTCTACTCAAAATATAACCGGTAATATTACCATTGAGCCGTTCAAGGATTTCCGTATACGTTTGGACTTTTTAAGAAATGAAGTTCAAGGAACTCAAAGTATTTTCAAATACGATGGTTTAAAATGGATGGATGAAGGATTAACACAAAATGGTACCTACACGGTTTCAGGAATTTATGTTCAAACCCATTTTGTGAAAGATATCAATCAAAACGAAAATCATCCAAATCCTGTTTTTGATGCGTTTATTGCGAATCGGTACACAGTTGCAGCTCGACTTCAAGGAATAGATCCTCGATTTGCAGGATCGGCTGGAACCATCATCGACACTATCACCAATTACCCAATGGGATACTCCAAAGCCGCTCAGGATGTAATTATTGGTGGATTTCATATGGCCTACTCCGGTGGTGATGTAGGAAGAGGTGATATCAGTGGATTCCCCAAAATCCCATTACCCAATTGGAATATCAATTATAATGGATTATCTAAACTTCCCGGTTTATCCGATATCTTTACCAATATTAATTTAAAACACGCGTACAAAGGAACTTACTCCATAGGTAATTACACTCAAAACTTGAAGTATAAAACGGATGAAACTCCTGAAATGGGGAAAGATTTAACTCCCAAATACCAAATTGCCGATGCCACCATTTCTGAAGGATTTTATCCTTTGGTTGGATTAAATGTTACCACCAAAAACAACTGGACCTTGGGTTTTGAGTACAAACGGTCACGGATACTCAAACTATTTGCATCCAGTTTCAACTTAACCGAAATGCGTCAAAACGAATTTCAGTTAAATGCCGGATATCGAGTTACCGGTTTAACGTTACCAATTAAACGCCGCGGTCGTAAAATTTATCTACCAAATGATTTCCGATTTGACTTAGCAGTTTCCATTAACGATAACGTTACGGTTATTCGCAAAATCGATGTTAATGTAAATCGTTATACTGCCGGTATGACGAACATTCGAATCACTCCTTCTGCTACTTACCAAGTGAATCAGAAAATCAATTTAGCTTTGAGATACAATCGAGTAATCATGGATCCCAAGATTCAGACTCAGTATTATACCTCATTAACCGATTTTGGAATTGAGTTAAGGTATACTTTCAACTAACTTTTTTGGTGAATCACAATCAATCACTCTGAACAATTTTGGATATTAAATATTGGATAAAAATGCCCAACTCTAAAAAGGAACGAATCAATTTATTGTTTAAATCCAGTGCCATTTCCTCTTGTTTTCGAGGGAATTCACTCGCCTTTCGAAGGAATTCATTCGCTTTTTTGGGGACGTTATTGAGCTTTTTTATCATAATTCCACAAAACAAAATCAAGGCTCAATTCCAACAACAAATTCCTACAGGAACATGGAGATCTCATTTGAGCTATAAAAATGCTCAAATTTGTGAAGCCTCTGCTCGTTTTGTTTATGCAGCCTCCGAAAATGGATTCTGGAGAACCAATGATTTCGGGGAAACAACGGTTCTAAAAAAAGCGGATGGTTTCAACGGGTTGGAAGTAACAGCTTTGGGATTTTCTCAAGAGAAAAACACACTTTTTATCGGATATAGCGATGGCAATATCGATTTGTTAATAAATGATTCCAGAATTATCAATGTTCCGGGATTTAAAAACAAATTGCTTCAAGGTGATAAACAGATTCTGCATGTTTCATTTTATCAAAACGATGCCATAGTTTCTACCTTTTTTGGATTGTTAATTATCGATTTAAACAAAGGGGAAATACGTGATAGTTATACTTCCATTGGCGATATGGGAACCGAAATTCCTGTGTTTTCATCGTGTATATCGAACGACAGTATTTTCATATCTACACAAAATGGAATTCGAAAAGCGCGCTGGAGTCGTATTGAAAATTTAAATGATTTTAATCGTTGGAGTTGGGCTTACAAAGGCAATCGTTGCGCACAACTAGCATCATTTAATGATACCGTATATTTTGAAACTGACTCATTGATATGGAAATACAACCGTTCTCAAATCCGAATTTTACGTCCCGACAAAAGAAAAACTGCCCGAATTTTCAACTTGGATAATTCGTTGCATGTTGTTAGACAAGGAGAAATATTCCGTATCAATAACCTCGGATACTCTATAACTCCCATTAACATTGTTAGTTCTGCAACATGGTTTAATAACAATTATTGGTTTTGCACGGGTATTGGACCCGGAGTAATAAAAAAGGAAGTCAATAATGAATATTCCTTTATGCCCAATGGACCGGATCGTGCATCGGTATTTGATATGAGCAAATCAGGTAATTTACTGTTGGTAACCGGAGGTGGAGTCAGTAGTACATTTGGTAATGCCTTTAACAACACCGGTTTTTACATGTACGATGAAAATGGTTGGAAGAGCAATTTAGAATCTCCTTTCAACCAAAACATGTATGATTTCACGTTTGCTTTGCATCGAAAAATTGACAATCATTTATTCGCCGCTACCCATTCAAATGGTATATTGGAATTCAAAGGAAAAGAAATTATTAACCGCTACGATAATACCAATAGCCCCTTAAAAAGAATTGCCGACACATCCTTTATCCATATTGGAGGAATGGCTGAAGATAGTAAAGGTAATTTGTGGATTGTTAACTACAACGAAGAATTCGCATTATTAAAACTTACTCGATCTACAGGAGTGTGGAATAAGTTCAAACTTACACAATCCAATATTAAAAAATTGGTGATTGACGACCAAGATCGAAAATGGATGTTACTCACCGACGGAGGAATTCTCGTATTTCATGAAGGGAACAACATAGATTCAGATTTAGACGATGAATATTTGAAATTAAGTCAAGCGGAAGGATTAATTACACCGGATGTGCTTTCCTTGAGTGCAGATCAAAATGGCTATGTATGGATTGGTACAAATCAAGGATTGAACGTATTCACGGGATCCTTTAATTTTTTTTCAGGGATAAAATTAGACCGATTTATTGTTGAACAAGATGGTGCAGTCGGATATTTAATGGGCGAAGAAACCATCAACGATATTCTTGTTGATGGGGGAAATCGTAAATGGATGGCTACCAATAATGGTGTGTTTTGCATTGACGAATTCGGACAAAGAGTAATTCGACATTTCACCATCGAGAATTCTCCATTGATTTCTAACCGAGTTAAAACCATAGGACAACTGTCCAATACAAGTGAAATTTTCATCGGCACCGATAAAGGAATTGTTTCATACCGCAATGATGCGGGTTTTGGCAATGAAACTTTCGATAAAGTAATCATTTATCCCAATCCGGTTCCTCCAAAATTTGATGGATTAATTACTATTGAGGGATTAGCAAACAATGCCGATGTTAAAATAGTTGACTTACAAGGTAAAGTTGTGTATCAAACCAAAGCCAATGGATCAAAAGCTACATGGAATGGTGTTCGATTTGATGGTAGTCGTCCGAATAGTGGAGTATATTTCGTTTTAGCCATTAACAATGATGGCAGCGAAACGGCTATGGGAAAGTTTGTATTCATCAAATAGCACTATTAAAAATTCCTCTGAATAATTTTCTTACCACATGTTGAAGGAGTTTTGATCTAAAACGCAATTATCCGCGTTATTTACCACTCCAAAATCTGACCATCATATGCCAGATCTATACCTTCAGGTAATTCATTGCATACATCATCATGGAATCCAATTTGATGACTCATGTGAGTAAAATAGGTATGCTCTGCTCCTATTTTTAATGCAACCTGTTTAGCTTCTTCTAATGTAAAATGCGATATATGTGCTTCACGACGAAGTGCATTCAACACCAGATACTTTATTCCGATCAATTTGTCGAGTTCCACTTGGTCGATAAAATTTGCGTCCGTAATGTAAGCAAAATCGTGAATTCTGAATCCCAAAACAGGTAATTTATAATGAAGCACTTCAATCGGTAAAATCTCTAAATCATCAATTTTAAAGAGCTTATTTTCAATTAAATTAAAATCAATTTCAGGTATACCCGGGTATTTAAGATCAGCAAAAATATAACTAAACTGTTGCTTTAGAGAGTCATAAACCCGTTGATGAAGATAAACCGGTATTCTTTTATTATTAAAAAAATTAAAAGGACGAATGTCGTCTAACCCAGCAGTATGATCCCGATGCTCATGAGTAAACAAAATGGCATCAATATCGTCTACGTTTTCACGGATCATTTGGTAACGAAAATCCGGACCCGTATCAATAATGATTTTTTTGCCATTGGTTTCAACCATTACGCTGGCTCTGAGTCGTTTATCTTTGGGATTCTCACTCAAACACACAGGCGATTTACACCCGATGGGT
>CAMDDG010000108.1 GCA_945890895.1 Chitinophaga pinensis
CCCAAGCATTTCCTGCTGGGCCCCAATTACTGGTAATTTTATCCGTAGCTTGTCCCGAAGCAATGGTTCCACCTGAAATGGTCCAAGCGTAGGTTTCACCGCTCACTTGGTTCACCCAATACGGAACTCCTTGTGTTAATTCGCAAAGACTGGTATCTCCTAAGGGAGGTTGACCAATTAGGTTATGCGATTTAACCACCGTTAGTTGTGCTGTATCTGTACATCCAAAGCGAGTAGTCAATTTCACAATAACTTTACCCAACCCCAGGCTTCCCCAATCGATACTGACTTTACCATTTCCTAAATTGTTTTCCATTCGCGCTCCATCCGCACTCCACGTATAATTTCCCTTCCACTCTCTATTTTCTACTTCATAAATGATATTATCGTTGTTTGGACAAACGGAAATCGGACCACTAATCAAAGGATCCCTGATTGGCGCAGGATGCACAATAAAGGTATCTGATGGACTCAGACATCCTCCTTCGTTTTCACCATAAACGATGACCATTCCCGGATTTTCTGTCGCAAAATCAAAAACAATATTTGCAAAATTTCCTTGACTCACTCCCCCTTGAATGTTTCCACCCAAAACTTTCCAATTGTAAGTTACATCCGTTGCCGGAGTAACTGAATAGGTATAGGCATTTTGATTGATGCATACAGAATCTTCGCCTGTTATTGTAGGTTTAGCGGGAGATTTCAACAGCACCACTTTATATACTTTTGAAGGTGAAGGACAACCCCAACGAGAGGTAACATCCAATACCAAATAACCGGTATCCGCAATTCCCCAATTTACAGTAACGGTATTCCCTGTATCCGAACCAACTATAGTTCCGTTGGTAATTCTCCATTTCAATTTATTCAACCAATTTCGATTGGTAACACTGTATTTCAATCCCGTTTGTTGCTGACAAGACGATTTCGGTCCGGTAACTGCTTCTAAGGGCTTGAAGGGTTTAATGCTAATCAAAACGTTTTCATTGATGAATTTTGCGGGACATCCGTTATCAAACGCTTCAAAAATTACACGATACGTATCCAAATAATCGATGTTGCAATCTGGTGTCCAACAAAACGTGCTGGTTACCGATTTTTTATTTGCATTGGCTGTGGGCTGCAAGGTAGCCTTAGTACCCGTATAATTGGCACTACCCGAAATAATATCCCCAAAAGCTCTTAACGTGATAATTTGAGTGGTGTCTTTGCTATCAAATCCCGTAACATCGGTACAAAAAACTTCTCCCGGCTCCAATGTCCAAAAACGAGACCCTTTTTGATACTTCAGTGCTGGTTTGTTGTTGGGGGAACAGTTAATTACCAGAATTTGCAAATCCAAACGAACCGTTGATATTGCAATTCCATTTCTCCATTCTGTTACTTCGATGGCAACCGCAAAACGCCCAGCCGTTGGCGACATAAACGTGGTTAAACCGTTGTAAGCATCAATACTTGCGATACCGGAATTTCCAAATGGTTTGGTTGCTGAAAATCCATTACGGTAATCGACATCGATAAAATTAGACATCGGATCCGAACAGGTTGTGATCACCGGATCGTTGTTATCTGCACCTTGCCAAGGAGTAACCAATTTAAACGATAAGGAATCACCATCGGGATCTACCGCACGATTTCTCAACGTTGTGGTATCGTTTCTGCATATAAATGGAACCGGTACTTCCAAGAAATACGGTGAACTATTTTGCAGACTTGTGGGAGGAATGGTAGCGTAATAGGTTTGTCCCTGATATGCTGTACCAAACTGATCCTGTAAATTATTTTGGGTATTTCGGCAGCATCGCTCCCATTTAAGGTGATAGCCGGTAGTTGAATTGGGCAAGGTGATGGTTGTTTCGTAAATCCCTTGTTCCAAACACGCCGACGCAATCTCTGGGCAATTCGTATTTCCAACGGGATCTACTTTCTTACGACTCAACAACTTGATGGTATAATCTGTATAATAGCGCTTATTCCCTCGATAAACGCACAACTTAATATCGTCATCGAAAGGCACTTCATCGGCGGTTCCATCGCGAGAACAATCTCTGTAGGCAAAAATGGTTACGCGGTATTGAGAATTGGTTCCATTGTTCCCCAGAAATCGGTATGTAATAAAACCTCCCACCAAATGGGAAGATTTCGCAGGAGAAACCAAGACGAAAAGAATAAAAATCGATATAAATTTCCTGAACTGTTTCAATGCTTTAAATCAACTACTAAATTAGACATTTTTTTTTGCCTTTTGGTTGTAAAGAATCTTCATTTTTTTGAAAATAAACTAATTTCGCGACATGCATTTCAAACCGGATTGTTTACACTTCCTGGGTCATATCCCCTGCAAACCCCATAAAAACAACGGTTTTCACTGTGAAAACTGTCCCGAATACACCCCAATTGAGAAGAAAATTTTAATTATAAAATTGGGTGCTATGGGGGATGTAATTCGAACAACACCGTTGATTACTCGATATAAATCGTTGTTTCCGAATGCAAAGTTCACATGGATTACCCTTTTTCCAGATATTTTACCCAAAGGTGAGATCCATGAAATCTACAAATTGGGCATAGAAGCGAGTTTGTATGTTACCAATACCGATTGGGATATTGCCATCAATTTGGACAAAGAAAAAGAAGCCAGTGCCCTTCTAAAAATGGTCAATGCGAAGGAAAAATACGGCTACATTTTAAAGGATGGTGTAAGTCAACCCGTGAACGAATTGGCACAGCATAAATTCGATACCGGTTTGTTCGATGATGTGTCGAAAGCCAACACCAAAAACTACTGTACTGAAATTTTCGAATTGTGCGGAATGGAATACGCTGGAGAACCCTATTTGTTAGACAATCATGCAGATAAGGGTTTTACTTGGAACCTTCCCACAGATAAAAAAATCATTGGTTTGAACACCGGTTGTGGTGATCGTTGGACCACTCGTTTGTGGAGCATTGAAAAGTGGGTAGAATTGGCAAAAATGATTCAGGATGCGGGTTATTATCCTTTGCTTCTCGGGGGAAGTCAGGAACACGATCGCAACTTAGAAATCCAGTCCGGAAGTGGGGCTGATTATTTCGGAAATTTTCCGTTAAATCAATTCATCAATTTGATTGATCATTGCGATGCGGTGGTAACTCAAGTTACGATGGGAATGCACTTAACATTGGGATTGGGCAAACGCATTGTATTGATGAACAATATTTTCAATCCCTACGAATTCGATTTGTTTGATAAGGGAGAG
This sequence comes from Chitinophaga pinensis, assembly GCA_945890895.1. Lineage (GTDB taxonomy): Bacteria > Bacteroidota > Bacteroidia > NS11-12g > UBA955 > VMCP01. The sequence continues at coordinate 3,240 of CAMDDG010000108.1, forward strand.
ATTGTACAACCTCCAAAACCTTGTCAGTGCTTTTACTTGGGAAAATGCAAATTGGGAACCTCGTGTATGGAAGATTTGAACACTGAAACGGTATTTGCTAGCTTGGAGCGAGTGCTGAACAAGTAAAGGTTTTTTCCCATTGATTTGGGCATTGATAATTAGTGTCATTCAGGCAATTATTGGTGTGCATTCAAAATAATTAAAAATATTTTTTGCACTTTACACCACGAATACTTAATTTTGCACCCTCAATCGGCGAGGTAGCTCAGGTGGTTAGAGCGCAGGATTCATAACCCTGAGGTCGGGGGTTCAATTCCCCCCTTCGCTACTCCGATAAAAAACACCCGCTGAAACGCGGGTGTTTTTTTTGTAATGTGTTAGTGTGCCCAGTTTTCAATTTATTGTAAAGTTATTCATACCTAATCTGTTTTTAAAATTTATCCAACTATTTAGGGGGTTTGTACAATGCTTGCACCTATTTGCGGCTGTTTGCGGCTAGAAGAAGTTCTAACTTATAGAAAGAATTACCGGTGAAAACAAAGAAGTACGAAACCTCGCATTTTTGGTAGGTGCTGTTACATGTTCAATTTCCTTTTATAATACAATTTGTTCCTGTCAACTAACAGAGTTTTCCTTTCTCTTTTGTAGAAATTCTTCCACTTTCATATACTTCCTCCATTTCGGTTTTTCTTGATACTTGGCAGGCCAATTGGGTGGTGTTGTAATTCTCTTCAACCAATTGGTTTTTGAATATGAACTTTGCCTAAACACATATCCCCTTTTGACAATGGTGAATGGCGAACCTTCATTATGAGTGCCAGAAAACATGATGCTTTCATAAAAAAACAACTTGTAACAGTAGTAAATACCATCATATTTTAAATATTCGTTAGTTCTTTTTTGGGGATCATAATATCCAAATTTCTTTCCTTTCTGAACACCAATCTCAAATGAGTAACTACTTACTCCAGGTACCATAAAAACACTATCCCAAATCAAAGAATCAATTTTTATCCTATTTTTCGAAAGAACAGTTATTATTTGAAAACCATCTTTGCTTTGCAACACGTATCTCGGATAGACAAAATTGTCACATCGTGATAGTTTGTGGGAGAATAACTCTCTTTTGAGTATAATAGTTTCTAAATTAATAATAGATAAAAGGTCTTTCTCAGATTGACCTTTGCCTGGCTTTTGGTTTATAGATTTAGTTATTGCGTAGTCTGATGTATCGATTCCGGAAAACTGAATGAAGTTCTTCAGATTAATTTGATTTTGTTGGTCGACATTTATAAATTGAAATTCTGATAAAATACTATTTTTATAATCTGATATTGCCCAAAGGTTATTGTATTTTACCAGCAACAACTCTTTATCAAAGAAATATATATCTTCATATACATACGGTACGGTTTCATTACCATACTCATCTAAAAGCCCGATTTTGTCGTTGAATTTACTAATCACATAATTGTTATGAAACTCGATGGCTGCTTCCCTATTCAATTTTTCGCAGATAGAGCTGTCCGGAGAAATAGGATCCGTACAAATTAATGCGCGACCATTCATAAACCGTAAAAAATAATATTTACCCTTGTTTAATGGGTAAATTTCCTTTAAAGATTGAGACTTAAGTTCCTTTTCACAATCATGAACAACAAAATTATTCTCGAGTTGACAAATTGCTTTATGATCAACTAAATTGATTTCTGAATATTCAGCCGGTACGACAAGTTTTTCCTTAAAGAAGGAAAATACCCCATAAGCATTATTCATCCTTACAACACAATAATTAACATTGGTTTGATTTGAAAAAAAACCATTGTAGTATATTCCGGTTTTAATAGGAAGTTGAACTATTACACCTTTATCAACTCTTAATAGCCCTGTGCTGTCTTGATTATAAAAAACGTAAAAGTTCTTATTCTCTGTGGGAAGTAATTTATCATAATTACATGGGATTAAAATAATGCCACTCGTATCAATAAGTCCTTTCTTTATTCTGCTCTTAAATCCACTTTCAGTGTTTGTGTAATAATATTCAACGATTCCTACTCCATTGTTAATGCGTTTTGATTCAAAACGATGAATAATTTTAATGTTATTCTGGTCAATAAATTGCCCATAATACGTTTGCTTTTTAGTATCGTAAATGCCTCTAATTTGTTCTAATCTCCCTATAGTGAGAATATCATTTGTTTTATTTTGTGCATTTAAGTGTAATGGGAAAAGAATAAATGGCGAAGACATTATGTACACCAGATAAAACTGATAAAATGTTAAAAAGTTGTATTTAAATATTCTCATTATTTGATTAGGTTGAATGCCTATTGATCTATTTTCTTTTTAAAATGCCGTCTATTGGCCAACATCTTGACGCAGTTCTGACCGAGGGGCTGATTTGCCGAGACATTGAAGATGTACGAAGTCCCGCAGGGATTCTTACAACACTTGAAGCCTCTGGCCGATACTACGAAATCCCTCCAGACATTCACAGCCTCTAAATTAGATACGAAACTAATTAAAAGAAGAATAAATCCTCCATAATCTCCGAAAACTTGACGGCGATTGTGCTATTACCCACCGTATATTTTTCTACTTACCAAAATCTTCCGTAAACCGAAAAACACCCAACAACAAATCAAATAAATTCTAATTCCTGAGGCAACGTACCGACGCCCCCGCCTCCGGATTGATGTAGCTTCTATCAACTTTACTATGGCTGTAATTAATATCGCGGACCCAGGCATCGTTAATGTACTAAGTACAACTCCACCAGATACCGCTGTAGCCCATGTGGGTGAACAACCCACCCCAAGCCAAGCGGGTTTATGTTTTTTGCAAAACGGCTGTGCCTGTTGCGCAACTTCATGT
>CAMDDG010000109.1 GCA_945890895.1 Chitinophaga pinensis
ATGGTTGTCCCACTTTCGGATTTTGCAGGAATCATTCATGTATTGATATTCGTATTGGATTTCTCCCTTGGAACGAAGAAAACCGGATTGAACTTCATGCTGTAATTTCACCCGCCATCGTTTGTTTTCCTCGGGGAAGTAGAATTGCAAATATTCCGGATAGATTCCGGTGCGAGCGAATTCAATCATTCCTCCGCGTACGATGGTGAGTTGGATGGTCATTTGCGTGGGTATCATTTTAAATCAATAGATCATAGACTAAAATAATAATCTCGCATTTTTTCCGCCATTAATTTCCTTCTCTCTTTTAAGAATTCATCGTACTGGCTGATTGACATGGTGATTATTGATTCAGGAACACAGTTAGATTTCAAATTCTCATGCAATTCATCTAATGATGAAATACCTCCGTATTTTAAAACCCCTCCTTGACATTGTTCAAGTACTTCTGAGAAATAGACATCAGGGGCTTTGTTTCCAACTGTAATGTTGACCTCTTGCTGCATGTAAACATAGTTTGCAATTTGATTGTATTTTCCGCGCTCCATACCATTTTTCTTAAGGAAATCTCTCGGGAAAATATGATGGATATCGCCTCTGTATGTAATTAGATCACCAACTGTGATTTCTTTTGACAGGAAACCTTTGTCATTTGCCTTAGCTTGACTTGCTAAATAAACTAAGAAGTATGGACTACTGCTAACTGAAGTGTCAAGACTTTGGACTAAAGATGCGTTCCAGAAAGCATCAGAGAGATCCGCTGATTCAACTTCTTCCAGGAATTGCTCAAAAGGTTTATTTGCAATTTGTTTAATGTCGTAATCAATACTTGATTCAGCAGAACCCGAATAACGACCTGTCAGTAATGATAATACAAACCATCGACGAACATATTTCTCAATGTTAGCTGGGTTTTCTCCTTTCTCACGAAGCTTTAGAAATAGGATATATGCAAAGTTCAAGGCATTTTGAGCACGAATTAATTTCGGAGAAATAAATCCAGCTGACTTGATAATCATAATGAAACGTTTGAAATTCGTTTCGTTTATGAACTGACCAATTCCTGCACTTAATTTTTCAAATGACTCTTTTGCAATATGCTCCTCAAATGTTCGTGTTTCAAAATTTCTTCCGGAGAGTAAACTCACTAAATCAGACAATTTACCTCGGTTGAATTGTGAAGTAAAAGCTACACGCAATACATCGGTATAGGATGGGTCATATAAATCTTCGTTTTCGGAACGAAGCCATGCCATTTTTTGGAAATAATCGGTTTTTGCAAAATCAGCATCATTGTCTTTGATGAATTGATAAAACTCTGGTGCAACTGCCAAATGACTAAAATAATCTATGGCTTTTCTTAATTCTTGACCTCCGTAGTTGTCATTTGCAGCGATTTTGCTCATTGCAAAATCCGCTTGACTCAATACAACTCCTTTTGAATTGATTCGGATAAAAATTTCAGTAACTGTTTCTATTTCCAAATCTCCTGCAAGGTCAATTAAACCAATTTGTTTCTTCGTTAAGTTGAACAAATTATTGATGGCATCAACCACCTTATCTTGATTAACATCTGGGTTGTTTTGCAAATACGTATTGATATATCCAAAAGAGTTAACTGTCCCATTTAAGACCTCTGAAATGTCAGGAATCCAAGTCTTGTCTTTTAGGATAACTGGGGTTTGCACATCAAATTTTTCTTCAATTGGATTAAAGGCAATTTTTATCCGAATACGTTTGTATTCTTTGTTAACGACATAATCTCCCAAGATGGCTGCTGTCAAGGCGGTAATTCTTTGTTGACCGTCAATCAATACTTTTTTACCTTCTGCGGTACTGCCATCTTTTAATCTTACATTCGGATTTCTCCAGGTAATTACATAACCAACTGGATAACCTTGATATAAACTATCCATCAAATCACGTACTTTGGAGGCATCCCAAACGAAAGGACGTTGTATTTCAGGGATTGCGATTTCTCCACTCTTCACCCAGACTAATAGCGTTTCAATTAGATGCTGGTTGACGGAATATTTTTGTGTTTGCATTATAACATTTGATTTTATACTTTATTCTTCTTAAAATTCTCTGCTTGTTCAAAAATCTCCATATAGACTTCATCTTTATCAACTGGAGGATATCCGAATTCGTCGAGTAGTAAAATCAATCCAACTTTTAAAGATGATTTGATATCGTCCCTTTTATTCCAGTCAGGGAATTGGGCTTGACTATCCACGAGACCTTTAACGGCTTTTGCTAATTGTAACATTTTATCTTCTGGATAACTAAAGTCGTATTTCATACATAGTTCTAATAAAATGTCATAAAAAGCTTTTTCCTCAAATCCAATACCCAGGGCATCACCAGCTTTGAATTCTTTATGGACATCCCAAATTAAATTCGTTAGCGCTTCGGCCATTTCTTCAAATACTTCACTTCTGAATACATCGTTGACATTCCTATTGTTGTAACGCTCAACGATGGATTCCATCTTCTTCGTAAAATCAATTCCTTTGATGCGATTTACTTTTTTAAGGTCACTAATGACTTTAGCTAAAAGCTGTTGCAATAATTTGATCTTTGTATTGGGCATCTTGATTTTATCCAATTTGGCCAAATAATCCTCATCGAAAATGTCTTGTTCTGTCTCTCCCTCTTCGCCAAGTTTAAATATTTCTTCGACTCCATCACTTTGTAATGCATCTTTGATCATTTCTTTTACTCTGGCATTCATTTGTGCGGTATCAGGGGCATTCCCTTTAGTGAGTTTAAAGACAATTGATCTAATAGCTAAGTAGAAGTGCGTGTAATCTCTTTCACTTTGAGTGAGGTTTTCACTTCCAACACAAATATCATAGGCAGCTTTTAATCTTTTGACTAAGCCCATGAATCTTGTTTCAAACTCTTTGGTTTGCTGAACAAATTCGGCTGCTTGGTTTAGTGTATTCAACTGTTCTAAAGTACTTCCATTAAAGTATTTTGAATTGTCAAATTGATTCAATAGCTTGTCAAGTAAGTCTAAATGATCTCTAACTACAATCAATGATTGTTGAATATCTTCAAAATTATTTTCATCCCCCTTGTTGTATTTTGCGAGGGCTAAATTCATGTGTTTTTTAATGCCAATGTAATCAACTACCAGTCCTTTTTCCTTTCCTTCAAACTTTCGATTTACTCTTGAAATTGTTTGAATTAGATTATTTTGTTGAATGGGTTTATCAATGTATATACTATCCAAAAATGGAACATCAAATCCAGTTAACCACATGTCAACGACAATAGCGATTTTGAAGTTTGATTTGGGATTCTTGAATTGTCTGTCGAGTTCTTTTCTGTATTCTTTCGTACCAAGTAATTCGTATAATTCAGGAGCATCGTCTTGATTTCTTGTCATGACCATTTTGATGCGTTCGATCGGTTTTAATTCTCTTCGATCTCTGTCAGATAATTCAACTCCTTCCTCAGACTCTCGCACTTCATTCCACTCTGGTTTTAATGCAATGATATTCTTAAACAACTCATACGCAATCTCTCTCGAGCTGCTAACAAACATAGCTTTTCCTTTAACTGTAGAGCCTTCTGTGATTCGTTTCTCATAATGTGCCACAAAATCCTCTGCGATTGCTTTTAAACGATCTGGATCGCCTAAGATGGCATGCATGTTTGCAGACTCTTTTTTACTTTTTTCTATTTGATAGTCACTTGAACCAAGGGAAGCAGCTTCTTCGTAATATTTTTCAATCTTTTCGAGCTCTTGATTCTTAAGTGCAACTTTTGCAGCACGTCCTTCATAAACAATTCGAACCGTAATTTCATCAGCTACAGATTCTGTCATCGTATAAGAATCTACCACATTGCCAAAAACATCTAGGGTCGCATCAATAGGTGTTCCTGTGAATCCAACAAAAGTCGCATTTGGAAGAGAATCATGAAGGTATTTAGCAAATCCAAAAGATTTTGAGACGCCACTTTCTGTAATTTTAACCTTTTGATCAAGGTTTATTTGACTTCGATGTGCCTCGTCTGAAATACAAATAATATTTTGTCTATCACTGAGCAATTTTGTATCCTCGGTGAATTTGTGAATCGTGGTCAAAAAAACTCCGCCGCTTTGCCTACCTTGAACCTTAAAACGCAAGTCAGCACGACTTTCAACACTCTCAACCTGATTATCACCAATGAAATTTTTTGCGTTCACGAATTCAGATGAAAGTTGATCATCCAAATCTGTTCTGTCCGTTATGAGGATTATAGTTGGACTTTCAAAGTATTCACTTTTCATCAATAGGCGAGTCAAATAAAGCATGGTGTAACTTTTTCCGCATCCTGTTGCACCAAAATACGTTCCGCCTTTCCCGTTACCTGTCGGCTTTTGAGCCTTTTTCACATTTTCATATAATGCTCTTGCAGCATAATATTGTGGATATCGGCATACAATTTTTGCTTCCTTTTTATTCGTATCTGGAATGTAGATGAAGTTTCGGATAATGTCCCGAAGTCTCTCTTTTTGGAACATTCCTTCCACTAACGTGAACATGCTATCTATGCCATCCACATCTTTAGCCAATCCAGCTACTCTTCGCCACGCATAATAGAATTCGTAAGGCGCAAAAAAGGAACCTGCCTTATTGTTTATTCCGTCGCTAATGACACAAAATGCATTGTATTTGAATAATTCAGGGATATCTCTTCTGTAGCGAGTAGTGAGTTGCTTGTAGGCATCGTGTACAGTTGCATCTTCTCGGATAGCACTTTTAAATTCAAATACTACAAGTGGTAATCCATTGATATATAAGATTCCGTCAGGGATTCTTTTCTCTGTACCTTGGATTTCAAATTGGGTTACAAACTTATAATTATTGGCATCTTCACCATATGTTGGCTTCGGCTCTGCTACAATTGTTGTTAAGAATGCTTCGTTTGGTTCATGGTGCTGGTCTAAACCTGAATAATCAATAAGCTGAATATAAATATCCTTTAGACTTCGATCTTCTCGTTTAAGAATGAACCCGTCTGAGAGCATTCGAATAAAGGTTTTATTACTTTCATATAGATCAGATGCTGAAAGTGATTTCAATTGAAGAACCACAGAAGAAATTTCATTTTGTGTGATACCTTCAGAGGTGTATTTAATCTTCAAAAATTGCCTTAAATCTTCCTCGATGAGAACTTCGTCTGGTTGACGTGTAATTGTGACGCCAAGGTGATGTGAATAGCCTTCTTTTGCTAGTAGTTCTGCAAACGCCTTTTCTAATTTTTCCTCGGTAAATTTCATTAATTAGCAGGTTTAATAATTTGCCAATACCCTTCTTTTCTTCCGCCTATACGCTCCAATAATCCTTTTTCTTTGAGGGTTTTTATGTTGTTATCAATGGCTGTGGTACTAATACCCACTTGTTTTGCCATTTCTTCTTTTGTCACATTTGGATTCGTCTCTATCAATTCGAGAAGCTTTATTTGATTTTCCGTAAGGTCTTTTACCAACTCTTTTACCAACTCTTTTACCAACCCTTTTACCAACCCATCGCTACCGTCTTGGTTACTTGCAAGAACTGTCACTTCGATACCGCCATTTTTCTCAATAATAGATGGTTCGGGCAAGCCGTATTCAGCACAAGTATTGATAATTTTAAGTGTGCCACGACCCCAAGCATCAATGTAACCTGCTAAAAAACAAGCATTGGCAATAATGGGATTTCGGGGACGAGAGTTGTGGTCTTTTTTAAGGTCTTCAATAGATAAACCGTTGGGTAAATTTCCTTCGTTCCAAATGGAGAGTTGATTATCAAAAACACGCATTTGAATAGGTGCTCCCATATAAGTACGGTGCACCAACGCATTTAACAACATTTCTCGAATGGCTTGAGAAGGATACAGGTCCTTTTCTTCTCGTTGCAAACCCTCAAATTTGATCGGGCGAGTAAGGAATTTATAATTCAACTGAATAGGAACCTCATTCAACAAATGAACGAGATTACCTTCAATGATTTCATGGAACTTTAAATCGGATGCATCTTTGCCA
>CAMDDG010000110.1 GCA_945890895.1 Chitinophaga pinensis
AATTCACCACTTACTATGGCTGCATACGTCGACAATTCCAGACTCAATGCAAATCCGGCGATCAGCGAAGCGAAGCGACTTGACTTTCCATTTCCTTTACAACCCATCAAATTTAATGCATCCGTCTGCTTGGGTAAATGCGTCCCCCCTCCTACAGTGCCAACTACCAAGTTAGGAAATGTAATTTCAGCGAGCAGACCTTCATCGTGTGGCTCAAGATTCAAATAAGCAACACTGGATTCATGTATACATGCCAAATCCTGCCCTGTTGCGAGGAATATAGAAGCTACCGCATTAGCGGCATTAATGGAATAGCCCACCATACCATTTTTCTGAGCTAGCTTTTTAGATGGACCAAAAACATGGAGCATTTTTGAGGATGTAGTCCGGAGTATTTCCCTGATGTATTTTTCTTGAATCACGGCTGTGGCTGAAACATGAATTCCTCTACCATGAATTCGGTTATATTCCGATATTTTCTTATCCGATGATCCATTTCCTTCCAGAATAAAATTCACGCATTTAATTTGATGAAGTTCAAAAAATTCATCAATGATAAATAACATAGCATGCCAAGTACAGGTAGTGGTCATATTCTGCCCCGAGGCATCCCCAGTTTGATAGAAAAACACAGTATGAACTAAATTATCATCCTGAATAATATCTATTTTTTCTAAATGAGCATGATTGGAGTAGCTTTCGGCTTTTTGCTTGATCTTATTGAAGTGGTTCTCTATAAATTGTACAAATACTTTGGTCTCGTTTGTATTTGCAAATTCAAACATAGGCGCTCTTGACATGCGCTGCCATTTAACCTCACTTTGAAAACCACCGCTTAAACTAATAGCTCGTGCTCCTCGATTCATAGACATTACTAAGGCCCCTTCAAGTGTCCCAATAGGCGCAAAAACAGGTTCGTTATCCCAGATTAATGGACCAACTACACCCACTGGAACTTCAACAGTACCTATATACGATTCTATGTTCTTTTGTATATCAGCTAATCGGAGAGTACTCTTTTCCAAATTTTCAAGTGAATAGCCCAAGTGATTTAAATAATCTTTTCGCAATTGAGTGCCCATAAGCGTAACCAATCCTCTTCCTGGAATCACTTTAACTGCACATACATCCTGTTGAACTTTGACTAATTCCATATTCACCATTGATATGAATGATTTTAAAAGTATCGTCTAAAGGTAGAACTACTTTATCTATACAAATCACATTAAAAATACTGTTCAGCAATTACGGCTATTCCGTAAAGATATTTTCATTTTTACGGAAAAATCCCAAAATGAAGATACTTACTATCTAAATCAACAGAAATTCAATCAGTTATTTTCAACAATAAATTCTCTAATAAATCTATAATAATTAACTAAATCATGTAATTTTCACTAATAAATTGTAACATTCACATACTCGATTTTGGGGTCAATCTGCCAAATTTGTAAATTTGCATCCTTTAGAATTCTAATCAACGACAGCTAAACAACCAGTTGAATTTTTCATTGTTAATTTAGCTGAATTGAACTTGAATTTGTAATCTTAATTATCTTGATTATGCCTTATCGCACCTTTCAGCATCCTATTTACAAGACTTCTAGTCGTTGGACAAAATTCTTGTATTTAACCTTGTTCATTGCATTGGTTATACTTTGGGTATATTTGGTATTTTACAATTTGTGTGCACATTGGCCACAAGAAAATCCAGTAACTTTCCGAATTATACAATTGATCACCATGTTTGCTTCTATGACGGCTTTGTTTATTTTTTTAGCCATTTATACAAATGAACAAGACGAAATCCGTTACAAACGTTTACTTGAAGAAAATCAAATCCAATTTAATAAAAACAAAAAAACCACTTAATAAGTGGTTTTTTTGTTAAGAAACGATGTATAACGTACTTATTTAAAGTCCATTCGCAATTTTTCGGATCTTCAAATCCAAAAATTCTTGCGTATACGATTCCAATAATTTGGTTTCTTTTCTTGACAAATCTATTTTCTTTAAAATAGACATAATTGCTTCTGCTTCTTCCACTTGGCGTAGTGCAAAAAATGCTTCCAATAAATTAAAGCCAACTGAAATCGTAACTTTCTCATCAATTCTAGCCTTTTTATTAGCTATATCCGATTCCTCCATGGCTTTTTTCCAAATGGCAACCGCTTCTTTCAACTTTGAAGTTGCTTCTGCATCGGATTTATTCATTAATGCATATCCAGTTTTTGCTAAATCAAACGCATTCAACAAATCATCGTATTCACCTTTTTTCGATTTAACATATTCCAATACGGCGTTGCGATTACTCACCTCAAATCCAATTCGATCATTCACCAAATGATTGATAAATTCCAAATTCTGCTTTAACATTTGAGATTCCATATTTTTAACTAATATCGTTACATCCATTGAAGGCGAGGTTTTAGATTCATCAGATTTGTATTTGGTGAATTCCAATAATTTCGCTGGAGCTTCAAAATAGATTTCTTGTGAGTTATTTCTTAAAACTTTAACTGTCATGGGCTGACGATATTCAAACTCCAAATGATAATAAGTTATATTATATGAATTTGATTTTCCATTGGCAACACTGGTTTCTTTTCTAGTTTCAGACACCATTCTCGGACTGGAATACTCAAAAGGCTTCATTTCAACAATATATTGCAATTCACCCGAAGCTGAGCGATCAAAACCATCAATTTTCAAATAGGTTGAAGCTAAAGTAGGCGCATCGTAAACTGTGAATAATTTGGGCTCAGATACGTATCTTTTCGAGGGAACTGACACGTACTGCTTAACTGGTTTTGTATTTTCATTTAACAACTGACGCTCAACAATTTTTGTAGCCGTAGATTTGGCATTGTATGCTTCCATATCTTTAGCAAACTGCTCATCAGCCGCTTTCACACGTTTATCGTATTCTGCTAATTCGCGCTGATAATCACTTTCTGCCTGAATTTTCTCTGCTTCATAATTTGCTAACAATCGAGCATTTTCTGCATCGGCTGTTGAAACCAATACCGCAGTGTAATTTGCTGGTTTGGGGGATACTGGATTACTCGGCAGTTTCACATATTGATACTGCACTTTTTCATCCTTGATGTTTTGTCCGCTTAAACTCGCAAAAACAGCAAGCGAAAATAATAGGGATAGTTTTTTCATGGTTTAGTTTTCAAAAATAACCTTTGATATATGGTTTCAAATAATAAATTTCTATTTGCAAACTAAATATAGTAGCTCACAAAAAAACACTCAACGAATATGGTATTTTACTCAAGTTATTCATCATTGATTAAAATAATATGACAATAACATGATTGCTTATTAATCAATTATACCCGTCAATAAACGATCATAAAAACTTTCATCTACCAACTGTTCTTCCAGATTCAGTTGAATTTTGCGCTTTAAAAGTTCCTTTAAAGAAATTCCATCGTGTTCTAAAATTGCAGGCAATAAACTTTTCTCTGGATGCATATTCGGCATGGTGTTTACATCCAAAACATAAGGCACACCATCCTTCACCCGAAAATCAATTCTCGACATATATTTCAATCCCAACATATTATGCAATTGAACGGAGATTTGCTTCATGAACCTCACTGTATTTAAATCCAAATTGGTATCTAAACTTCTTTCAGTATATCCAAATGAATTACCCGCAACATAAATACTTCTATGTGGTATAGGAGAAAATTCAGCTGGATTTAACGCTGTGTAATTTCCAGTTTCATCTGGAATCACAGCGACAGAAAACTCTCTTCCTTCAATATATTCTTGAACCAAAAAATCTTTGTTCAAAATCGAATCCATGATAACTTTTTGATTTTGCTCTGTGTTTTCTAGTATGGTAATTCCTCTGTGACAACCACCATAACGTGGTTTAGTAATGATAAACTTAGCGTTCAAATCCAATCTAGAAATGTGTCGAACTGAACGTGCCACAGGAATGTTTTGTTCAATACAGAAATCTTCTACTAATAATTTATCTTGAGCTATTTCTTGAATTTTTCCTGAAGTAGTTAAGTGATTAATATCATGTACATCTAACCAAAAAGCAACTTCTGCCTGATTATAATTGCCATAGCCATAACATAAATTAAAAATGAATTCAAAACTCTTCAGGAACTCCGCCAATTCTGAATTGGGCTCTGTAATATGAACTACAGTTACATCATAATCCTCCGAAAGAGCATCGTAATAGGTTCTTATTGTGGAGAAATCGATGTTTTCCTTCCAAGGAGTAAATCTACTATCGGCGTACAAGATTGCTACAGACTTTTTCATATAGTAGTTGCGAATCTACTTTCAGAAGATTTAGTCAATGTTATAATTGAATGAACAATTCAACACCATTGTGTTGCTTAATTGAGTCACCATAAAAAAAATTTACTGATTCAAAAATTTAAGTTACTAAAAACCAGAATCTCTTTAACTTAGATCGTAAAATAGGTTAATATTAATTACAGCAATTCATTTGCTAAATTTGCCAAAGCACTTCGTTCTCCTTTTTCCAATGTAACATGAGAGTATAAACTTTGTCCTTTTAGTCGGTCAATTAGGTATGACAATCCATTCGACTCTGTATCCAAGTAGGGAGTGTCAATTTGGTGTATATCTCCAGTAAACACAATTTTAGTACCTTCACCTGCCCGAGAAATAATGGTTTTTACTTCTAGTGGAGTTAAATTCTGAGCTTCATCCACAATAAACACGATATTAGATAGACTTCTACCTCTTATAAAGGCTAATGGCGCAACTAATAATTTTTCATTAGCTACCAGCTCTTTGATACGTTGAAAATCTTTTGAGTTTTCTTTGAATTGATTTTGAATTACTTTCAAATTATCCCATAGAGGTTCCATGTAAGGACCTACTTTTTCACCGGCATCCCCTGGTAAAAAACCAATTTCTTTATTATTCAAAGGAACAATAGGTCTAGCCAAATAAATTTGAACAAAATCGGACTTTTGCTCTAAAGCTGAGGCTAAAGCTATCAGGGTTTTCCCCGTTCCGGCTACTCCTTGGATAGTTACTAATTTTACATCGGGATTCAATAAAGCGTGTATAGCAAACGCTTGTTCTGCATTCTTGGGTTTAATTCCGTACACCACTTTTTTTTCAACTCGTTCTATTAGCTCTGAATTAGGGTTAAAATAAGCCAAAATGGAACTTTTGTGATTACGCAAAATAAAATAATGATGCGATTGAGGACGAACTTTCACCAACTCAGTGTAAGGAACACTTCCGTTCTTATGTAATTCGTCGATAATTTCGGAGCTATCCATTTCAATACGAGAAATACCTTTGTACAACCCTTCCACATCCTTAATTTTACCCGTCTCATAGTCCTCAGATTGTATATTTAATGCTCTTGCTTTTAATCTCAAGTTCATATCCTTAGTAACAAGAATAACGCTTCTTTGAGGATTCAATTCTTGCATTTTTAGAGCCGCGTTTAATATCAAATGATCAGCTTTTCGGTCTCCAAACAATCGTGTAGCATCTAATTCAGAGCTACCTTGAATTTCCATAATTACTTTAAATTTTGATACTCTTTTTTTGTCTAATAATATCCAATCAGACAAGGAATTACCTTGAGATAAACCATCAATAAATCGAATAAATTGTCTCGCTTCATAGTTTATAGTATCGTTGCCTTTTTTAAAATTATCCAATTCTTCTAGAACCGTAATCGGAATTGCAACATCATGTTCTTGAAAATTCAGAATCGCCTGATGATCGTACAAAATCACTGATGTATCCAACACAAATATCTTCCTTTGCTCCAAATTTTGAGTCTTCGTTTTTCTGACCATGATCAAACTTAATTGAAACTAATTTTGGATTTAAAAA
>CAMDDG010000111.1 GCA_945890895.1 Chitinophaga pinensis
AAACGACATCGTTTCGATTGTTGGAAACCTATCATTGGAAGAAACCAAATCGCTTTGCGAAAAATGGTTCGGAGGAATTGAAAAACCGGGCAAACCCAATGAAAATAAATACATTAACGATGCCATTCCTACTGAAATTCGTAGAAAAATAGAAGAAGATCTATCTCCGAATCCTGCGGTTTTTTTATTATGGCGTGGGCCTTGTGCTACGGAAAATGGCGGTTTGGAATTAGAATTATTTGCTGATCTGTTAGGTGGTTCGGAGGTTTCCGAGTTAAACGAAACTTTGGTTAAAAAACTTAAAATCTGCAATGCTGCAGAGAGTTTCTACATCAAAGGTGTTGGAGAGGGTATTTTTATTCTATACGGTATCTTAAACGAAGGTAGTACGCATGAACACGTAGAAGCAGAGTTAATGAATACATTGAAGAACTTCATTGATAAGGGTGCAGATAACCAATTTGTTTTCGATAGTACAAAAAACAAAATCTACACCGGCTTACAATTTGAACATATCAATCCCATGAATAGAGCACAGAAATTAGCTTATTGGGAACTTATTGGCAATGCGGATAAAATTAATTTAGAAGCTGAAGAAATTAAAAATATTGAACTCAATGATTTATTAAATTTTGCTCGTAATTATTTAAATGAATCCTCGAAGTCTGTTTTGTATTATATCCCCAAAAAATGACACACCTATTTAGAAGCTATCGCCCCGATGTTCGAACCATAAAAACATTTGATGTTCCTAGTTTTCAAGAACAGAAAAGTAATAATGGACAGCGATATTTTTATCAAAACACTCCCGATCTAGGAGTACTCCGTATATCCATTTGGTTTCCCGCTGGTATTAAAGAACAAAGTAAACCCATGCAAACTGCTGGTGCTATGGAATTGCTTTTAGCTGGAGGTTGCGGCAAATCAGAAAAGGAAATTATTCAATACATTGAACATCTGGGTGCATCCGTTAGTACCGATTATTCATTGATTGGCTCCGTTTTAAATATTCGTTGTTCAAATGTAGTGGCAATTGATGTTTTAAACTGGGTTGAAAAACACGTTCAAGGAGCTGAATATCCGATTAACGAGTTTGAAAATTACATTCCTGTTAAAATGGCTTCATTGGAACGCAAAATGCAAACTCCAAGTTATTGGTCTGATAGAGTTGCACGGGAAACATACTTCGGAAAATCTACGTTAATGGGTAAATTCGCCGACTTAGAGGATCTTCAAAAATTAACACGTGAAGATTTAGTGGTGTTTCACAAGAAACATTTGCAATTAGGTAAGTCCATGTTGTTTATTTCTGGCGACTGCAATCATGAATTAAAGGAAGAATTACTCAAAATACATGATCACTATTTTACTGAACCTTTTTCTCTAGATATACCAGAAGATGAACTTTTTGCGGAAGTACCAAATTCCATTATTAAGCACTCTGTTAAAAACACAACTCAGGCTAGCATGGTCCTATTGAAACACATTGGCCAAATTGATGAAATTACACAATACCAACTTACTTTGTTGAATATGGTTTTGGGAGGATATTTTGGAAGTCGTCTTATGCAGGAGTTGCGTGAAAAGCAAGGTTTAACCTATGGTATTAGTTCTTATTTTCGTCCATCGTTGAAAGGGAGAACTTGGTTGATTTCGGGGGAAATGAATAGTGATAATGCGGAATTGGCTATATCAAAAACATTGGAAATTATGAATCAATTGAGAACGGATTTGATTTCTGAGGAAGAATTAGAAAAAGCGAAGCGTTTTTTTAGTGGTCAATTTCGTTCTGGTTTTGATGGTCCATTTTCTGCAGCCGCAAAATGTCAGCAAACGATTTTAAGAAATCATTCGTCTATGTACTATAAAAACACTTTGGAATCCATTTGGAATACGACTCCACATGATCTGAAAACCTTGGCAAACAATGTTTTAGATGAAACATCGTTTATTAAAGTAATAGCAGGCGACGTATAAAATTATAAACTATGAACTCATTTACATCTTTTTTTTACCTTTCAATTAGATTAAATAGATGTAAGTTATTTATATTCACTTTATTATCGGTTACTGGTTTTCACAAATTAAATTCCCAAATTCCCACAAATGGCTTGGTTGCATATTATCCGTTTACGGGCAATGTTGGTGATTCTTCCGGTAATAATTATCATGGCACAACATACAATGTTACGCTAGTAGCAGACCGGTACGGTAATTCAAATTCCGCATACAAATTTGCGGGAAGTACGAATTCCAGAATTGAAATTCCATCCACCGGACTGAAAAACAATAATTATTCCTACAGTGTATGGATCAACATTAATAGTTTAGGGGTCAGTGGTTCTTTGAGTTCTGTTTTTGAAGTTGCCCAAGGTGGAAATGCTACAGGTCAAGCTATAACAGTAGCCAATAATTACTTAGGAAGTGCAAAGGGAATTAACGGCGGTGGTTACAACCAAACTGCCATACCATCGGTTTGGGTTGTTTCAACTAAATCATTACCCACTACCAGTAGATGGTATCATGTAGTATTTGTTCGAGGAGACAAGTTTCAGTATCTTTATATAAATGGTTTACTGAGCGATAGCTTTAAAACTTCTTCATCATTACTTCCAGAATACGGCAACCCGGTTAAGGCCATGTTTGGAGTTCGTTGTAATTTAATCCAACCATTTAATGGGATTATAGATGATGCTGCTCTTTACAATAGGGTAATTACACCCTGTGAAGTGATGCAACTTTACACGGGTAAAGCTCCCGTGAATGGTCCTCGACACGGTTTAAGCAAAGCTATTCTTCATCGAGCTTGTTTGGATCGGGTTACTGGGCAACTCGACCTAAAAATTACACCCTCTAACGATACCTTTTCTAACTTCGCATTTTACCGTGTTTGGGGACGTGATAATGCGGCTGGAGTATTTCAACTATTACTTGAAGAAAGAGAACGCAATAAACAGATAATTAATTTCTTTCCTCCAAATAAAAGAAAATGGGAACTGTATGTAAGCACTCATTGGACCAAATGCACTGGTACGGATTCCATTGTTTCCAATTCAATCTTTGTTGATGATATCGCTCCTTCCTATGTTGAACCAGACAGTGTATCTATTGAACGTATTTCCCAGAAAGTAATTGCTGGATGGACATCTCCTAGCGAAACTGACATTATGGGATACAGTTTGTTTCAGGTTGACGGCGCAGGAAACAACAAGTTGATAGATGAAAAAAATGTTTTAAATTATACTTTTAATGAAACTACATTTGATTCCAAATTAAGTGGAAATCGATTAGCAATTGCGGCGTATGATAGTTGCAGAAATGGGGCTGTAATTTCTAAGTTTCACTCTCCTATTTTGCTTTCTTATCAATTAGATAATAATTACTTATGCAATAATAAAATTCGTTTTGTATGGAGTAACTATGTTGGATGGGTTTCGGGTTCACAATTAATAATTATTGAGGATGCAGACAAAAACACCGAAATTGGAAAGATAGTAATTAATGGATCTGAAAGTGCTTATGATTGGATTTTGCCGTACTTAGGATTCAATTTACGTGTTTATGTTCGAGCTTTCAAACAGGGAAATTCCAATATTAGTTCCACTTCAAATTTAATAAGTTTAAGCATAGGAAGCATACCCCTGCCAAGTACACCAACCACATTGGATTGGTTAAGTGTTGAAGCCGAACCACAAATTTCTATAAAGGGTCGCAAAAATAACAGTGATAGTGCTGTTCTTTTTTATAAAAACAACGGTTCTTCCACGTGGAACATTGCTACAACTTTGGAAAGAAATAGTCTTAATTTTGATTATAATCATATACTTTCTAATTCATCCAATTTATTGACTGATTTCAAGTTAGTTCGATATAATTTGTGTAACGTTGCTGCTGACAGTACAGTAATTTATAGAAATATTCTATTAAAAAAATCAGGTCTTAAAGAGCTAGAATTTACCCCACATTCGGGTTGGAAATCATTAGGTGTACCACATGAGTATCTAATTGAGGAAAACAAAAATGGTAACTGGCAAACAGTAGCAACAGTTCCTGAAATTGATTATCCATCATATAAAGTGGCACTTTCTGGTTTTGGAATTCAGAAATATCGAATCAAAGGGGTTACTTCTATTCCCGTTATCAACTCTTTAAATTGGTCCTATTCGAATGTAATTGAATTAGATTTGGGTTTTGACTCGTCGCAAATCGACACTTTCCTAATACCGAATGTGTTTACACCTGGAGGATTGAATCCCATTTTCAAAGTCAGCAATCCAGCAGTATTACCCGGTGAAGCTCAAATGATTGTTTACAATCGTTGGGGTGAAATATTCTTTAGAGGCGATGCATTAGTTGGTTGGGACGGAACAGATGGCAAAGGAGAAATTGTTCCAAGCGGAATATATGTTTATGTAATTGAGGCACGTTATCGCAGACAGATAAAAACCATACCTGGCACGATAATGGTAATTTATTAAGTAATTGTTTTTTAATCACATACGTTACTTATAAACCTGAAGATTAACGGAACCATCACACCAGTAGTATCAAAAAATCTTTAGAAATAAAGAGTATTTCTATTCTTTTTTATTCTTCATGTTTCTACTCCATTTATCCCTTTTGATCAATAATTACGCTACATTTAGTATCTAAAGCATTGTAGAAGTCAAACATGAATTCCGTGGAATAACTCAAACTAAAAGGATATGATTCCAAAAAAAAGTTCAATAAAAAATATATAGAGTAATTAAAACACCAACTTTATACAAGCTAATGAATTAAATATTAATAACTTAATTTCATAAATTTCAACAATTAACTTCCATAACGTGTAAACAAAACGATTCAAATTTTTAGATTCAGCAGTACACTGAATAAAGAATTTGTCAGTGGTAAAAAAGGTGGGTTTTTCCTACACACGCATAGATGAATTCTTGTTCGAATGAGCGTAATTTTGTAATACTAAATAAAGAATCAAAATAAATCCAGCTAAAACACAATTCTTTTTGAATAAAGTATAGATTCTAAAAAATGTACAACCACTAATACCACAATAACAACAAAGGTGATTCAATCGCAATATGTCAAATACCATATCTTTTTTTGGAAAATGCAAATTTTTAAGTCTCGCAGATAGAAAAAAAATTCGCACTCTACTTCAACATATAAGTTCATCGCATCGATATGAAATTGATCAGTTATCATACATATATGTTTCCGATCAAGAATTACTCGAAATGAACCAAAGAGTACTGGATCACGATACCTATACCGATATCATAACTTTTGATCTATCCGACATGGAAGGGAGAATCGATGGTGAAATTTATATTAGCAAGGATAGAGTTCTAGAAAATTCCATTACATACAATACTTCATTTGAAATTGAAAATATACGCGTAATATCTCACGGACTGCTCCATCTAATTGGTTTTAAAGACAAAACAGAAATGGAGATTAATGAAATGCGTAAAAAAGAAGACGAAGCCATTCAATGGTACTTAACTATTTAGATAATCATTAATTGTTTCACGTGAAACTGATAATAAATCTAAAAAATAATCACCAAATACACTAAGTAAAACGATAAATCCACCTTATAAAATATACCTCAAAAAAATTCCACTAACCATATACAAAGTAAAACTACAAAGAGAATCTTCCCGATATACAATATTCTGCTTTAACATTTCTTGAACAATTAAACTAATTACCCTTCTCAATAAATAAAACACTATACTCAGTAAATTTTATAATAATAAAACCTCGATACCAATTAAATATTACCTCAATAATCTAAT
>CAMDDG010000112.1 GCA_945890895.1 Chitinophaga pinensis
ATTGAATTGGTGATTCACTGGGCATCGTAGTATTTAAAAAGATGGGTAGGTCGATTCGAAGTCGCAAAGGTCGGGTATTATTAAGAATTCTTTTGGAAATTACGTTATTGAACTTTTTAAATTCGACCAATGTTCCAATCCCGGCATCCATAAGAAAACCGGAATGAATCCATGAGTTTCCGAGAAGTCCACTACCTTCTACTTCAGTTGAGTTGAAAAGCATTACTCCTGCATCTGCAAAAACGTAAGGATAAAGCAATATTTTTGGTAGTTTGCTTCGAGTTCTTGAGTTTACATGATCCCAAATTAAAGCGTTACTCAGTTTACGCCAGTAGTTGGTAAACTCCCATTCTAGGTTGGCACTCAAACCCGATGTCCCTCGAAAAAAAGCATAAACTGAATCATTCGATCCGCGTAAACCTAATGGCCTGCCTTGATAACCACGTAAGTTTAAGCCACCTCCGTAATGTAGAAACTGAATGGGGTTGGTAGGAATGGGAGGCAAGCTTTGAAACCAACTTATTGGAGCAATATTGATTTGCCCGAAATCTCGCATAATTGAGTTTTCAAATTCTTCTTCGGGATTGGCTGATGCTGCATATAAAACGGATTCAGGGGTTCGAGTTTTACCTGCACCGAACTGAGCAAAAACTCTTGATTTTACCACGGAATTATAAAGGGGTTGATTGTGTTTCCAAGTTACATTTACCCATCCATATTGACTGTAACTCCATGGAGATATCATCCGAATATTAGTTTGTATGCTGCCGGTTCGACCATAGCCACTGTAGTTAATATCCCAAAACAAATTGAGCGAAGTATTAGCCCGTATATTCCAGCGGGAAATATCGGTTATAATTCCGTTATATTCTCGTTGATTAAAGTGCTGGTTGGTATATCCGATGAAACGATCATTTGTTGGATTTACTATTTCACGGTCGGAAAAATTGCCTCCAAAGTTGAGGTAATTGGCTAAAGAATCAGAGCTCAAACCCGTGGGGAAATAGGAAGAATATGAGGCATAATTAAATGCATTTTGAACTCCTTGCATGTGTTTACCGTAAACCCCAAATGTGTGGTTCCCAACCGACATTTTCCAACCAGATTTAACCATCAATCTTCGATTCATTGAAATGAAATCGGCAAAATATATTCCACCGTTTCGGACATGATGTTCCCAATTAATCCAGCCACTTAAACGTTGAGGAAGCATCCAAATGGGTGAATATACTAACGGTTTATCTATGGATTGAGAGGGTGAATTCACAGAACCGAGTTGAGGAAAGTTTTTCTGATTATAATTTGGTTGAACTGCATAAAATATACGTCCATCAAACACCTGCTTACGCTTTACGTACTGTCCGCTCAATTTTGCACCCACAAGCCAACCGGAGTACTGATTGAATCGAAGTGCAGGTCTATATAAAAAGTGATAACCACCTAGATAGTTGGGGTCACTGCCATTTCCCCAGTCAAAACGCCAATCGAATCGGTTTTTCCAAATATTGTTTCTTCGATCAATATCGGCCAACATTCCGCTGCGATCGAGCCAAACTTGGTCAATTTTATAACCTGTAGGAAGCTGAATTTGAAGTCCAAAAGTAGTATTTAGATGATTCCAAGAGTGCCAGGTTTTAGAGTTGAGTCGGCCAGGAATTCGATAATTATTTGAGGGTATGGTGTATTGAAGCAGTTTCGTATTATTGTTTTCTTGGGATGCTACCACATCGAGGTTAACCGGCATGACTAAGTTTCCATATCTCTTCACTTGGATTCGGTATTTTGAATCCCCCAGATGCTGTACTTTTTGGATTCCATAGTCAATTACTGCTTTTGACTGCAGCCATTGATCAAAAAAGCCATTTAAATCAGTTTGAACCGACATGATGATGCTGTTTCTAAAGTCTTCTTCGTAAGGGTGACACATTTTCCATTGCTGTGTATAGTTTTTCATAGCAATCATAAACATGGAATCGCCCAACAAGTATTTAAGATTATAGAGCATAGTGGCGGTTTTGAAATACACATGTCCGTATCCGCCATCGTGGCCTACCGCATCATTAAATTCATTGCTGTGGGTGTTGAGAGGCATGTCTTTTCCGTCGATTGCGTCGTAAATATATCCAGCATACACTTGATAATACTCCGGAAAATAGCTCACTTTCAACTCATTTAAGGCGAAAGCCGTTAGGAATTGGGTAAATCCCTCATCCAAAGAAGCTCGATACGTTTCATTGCTTCCTACCATTCCCATAAACCAATTATGACCTACTTCGTGGGCAATCAGGTTACGATGGGAAGGATAGAAACCACCGCAGAGGGTTAACATGGGGTATTCCATACCATCCGCTGCATCGGCTACTACAATTTTTGGGTATTCGTATTTTCCGAAATTTCGAGAATAAAGCGCTATGACTTCGGAAGTAAATTGCGCCGTAGGTTGCCAGCCTGCGGCATTATTCTCTTGTGCTATGGCAACGCATTTGATCCCATTCCAGTTGACTTCTGCTATCCGATAAGATGGATCAGCAGTCCAAGCAAAGTCGTGTACATTTTCAGCGTAATAGTGCCATGTTTTGGTTTTTGAGCTGGGAGGTATAATTACAGAAGGTGTGCTGTTTATAGGCTTTCGGGCAAAATTGGAAATTTGCAACTTCTGTTTAAGTGTCGGGGGAAGTACTTGCTGTTCGTTTTGAAGTTCGCCAGTTGCTTCTACAACATAGTGTTCTGGTAGCGTAAGATTTACATTGAATGTGCCAAAGTCACCATAAAATTCTTTTTCTAAATGTTGAGCAGTTTCCCAAGAGAATTTTCTGTCGTACACACAAATTCGGGGATACCAGTGTACTCCATTGAAGTGTTTAATTCCGTGGTGGTCAAAAACCTTCATTCTACGACGGATACTTCCTCGGTCAAAATACGTCTTGAAGGAAATTTGGAAAATGCAGCTATCACCGGGTTGCAGTTTTTGGGGAAATGCAATCCTCATTACAGTAAAATCGATGTTGATTTGGTTGGAAGGGATTTCTTGGTTATTGATTTTAATATTGAGAATTTCAGTACCTAAATTCTGGGATTCGTATTTTCCATACTGCGTTTTTATTTTATTTTTTTTGTATAATTGGTCGGTGAGAGATCCCGGTTGATTTGCATTTTGATATAAGTGAAAGTAAAATTCATTCAATGCATTGGGACTGTTGTTGTAGTAAATTAATTCCAGAGTTCCATCAATAATTTCGCTCGAATCGTTGAGTGAGGCTTGGATGGAATACGCTACATCTTGCTGCCAATAGCCTTCGTAAGGTTTTTTGTTTTTCCAGTACAGGGGATTTGAATCAGATCGAAAGTCAAATTTTACTGGTTGACTTGTGGATATTTCGGGAGTCGTAACTGACGAAACCGCAGTTGATTCTGAATTTTGGGCAAATAGTGATGGAGTTTCTGCAAAAATGAATAGTAAGCAGAATAAATATCCCCCGAAAACCCGAATAAAATAGGAATGAAACATGCAATTAAACATTAAATACCTGCCAATTTACGAAGATATTTGGGGTTGAAGGATAGTTTTTGCAATTTTGTTGCATGGAATCAAATTGGGAATATCGTGCAACCGAATGGTCTCCTTCGGATGTAATTGTTTCACTTAAACATAACGGTATGCTCAATGTTATGTCGTTGGATTCCGAATTAAAGGTTACCTCGCATCAGATTGATAGTAAATCAAAGATTGAACAACGGGGACAGGCAGTGCTTTGGAATCGGGAATTTCAGATCATACCAGAGCAATTTTTAAATGCGGAGCCGGACGAATTGGAGATAGACACGAAAACCATGTTAAAGCCGGGTATATATTTGTGTTACAAAGGGAAACATCGTCAACATTTATTTCAATCTGTATTTGTTCAAGCGGAACAAGTATCGCGCAAGCACCCCAATTTATTGTTTGTTTGGCATCACGAGGGAATACTTTACGTACTTTGCTTTAAGAACGGCAACTTTGTTTTTGGGAATATGTTTAAGGCTTCTGATTTGCAGGAAGCCATATATTTTGCACTATCAGCAGCGCAAGACGCAGAAATTCATCGGGGTGAATTCGTTATTTTTACCGATGCGCAAATGGATTTTATTGAAGATTTTCAATCTAAATTGAATAAACTAGAATTGAATACGGAAGTGATGAAATACGATTGGTTGTACCCCCAATTTTTAACGTCTCCTTTCCGACATTTGTCGTATTATTTACAAAAAATGCCGGGTTTATCAGTACCGGAAGATTATTAATAAGCAAATTAAAGGATGCGAGTTACAGGAGGCGAGTTAAAGGGTTGGGTATTACCGCATGGATTTGCCCATCATGTAAGACCATCAACGGATCGCATGCGTGAGAGTTTATTTAATATGTTAGAACATCATCAGGGCATCAGTGGCATTTCCGTATTAGATTTGTTTAGTGGTTCGGGAATCATAGCCGCAGAATTTATTAGCCGTGGAGCCAAGCGAGTAGTTTCCGTAGATTTGGATGCAAAGAACATTGTTCATCAAAAAAAGGTAAAACAGATGCGAGAAGGCGCTTCAATTTGGGAAATTAACAAGGCCGATGTTTTCAAGTTTATTCAAAAAACGGACGAACGGTTTGATTTGATATTTGCCGATCCGCCTTATGCCTTGCCTGATTTACAATCCTTACCGAATCAAGTGCTGCCCTTATTGAATGAAGGAGGTTGGTTTGTATTCGAACACCAACCCCAATTGGTATTCAAGCAACCTGTTTTATTGAAAAAGGAATATGGACAAACGAGTTGTTCCATTTTTACTGTGGAATCTTTAACTTCGCTGTAATTTCGTTAAATTAAATTTTTATTTCAGGTAAATTTAAATGAACCTAGAAACTAAAAATTATTCATCAAAATAAGTTCTAAGTTACCCAATTCAATATTTCTTTTATATCATTTATATCCTATTTAATTTAAATTATCAGTTACTTTTATTTCTAATTATGACCGCAAAAACCATAGCCGTATTTCCTGGCACATTTGATCCAGTTACTAAAGGACATCTTGATATTGTTGCTCGAGGAGCACAGCTTTTTGACGAAGTGGTTGTTGCCATTGGGATCAATACCAAGAAAACCACCTTATTTGATTTAGATCAACGCACAAAATGGCTGGAAGAAACCTTTGCGCCTTTTCCCAATGTTCGAATAGACCATTATGAAGGATTGACGGTAGAATATTGCGATCAAATAGGTGCCAAGTTTTTACTTCGCGGTCTGCGAAATGGCAGCGATTTTGATTATGAGTCGCATATTGCTCAACTTAATAAGGATTTGAGTCACGGAATAGAAACGGTATTTATTCTAAGTAGTCCTGGTTTAAGTTATATCAGCAGTACGTTGGTACGCGATTTAATTTTACACGAGGGTGAATACCAGCGTTATATGCCTGATGGTTTGACCGGCATTTAAAAGGATTTGAATTGCCTGTAAAAAATCAACGGATTCAAAATAGGCAAGTTTAAACTTCCTGCCACAAAAACAGGAATTATTTGAGAAAGAATAGTAATAAATTTACGTGCAGCAGCCGAAAAACTTCTGAAAAGTAAGTTAACTTAACGATTAAAGAACTTTAGCTACAATATCACGAATCGATGAATAGGTGTGAAAATCCGTTGATTTAAACCAATCCAAATCGGCAAATTTTACTTCTGAAATGCCTTCTTCGGTTTGCGGTTTCAAATCGTTGGTTCCACTGTTATTCATTCGATACCAATGTGTTTCTTTAAGAAGGATCACTTC
>CAMDDG010000113.1 GCA_945890895.1 Chitinophaga pinensis
CTGGAATAAGAATACAGGAGAATCGCAAGAAAAGTTGCCCAAGCGACTGGACATCCCAACCGCTCGAAAAAAATTAGAAAAATACTGCGCATATCAAGAACGGAGCCAAAAGCAAGTTGTAGAAAAGTGTCGGGATTATGGCTTAAATAAAGAAGAATCAGAAGATTTATTAATCGAGATGATTCAGAATAACTTCATCAACGAGCAACGATTTGCATTGGCATTTGCACGTGGTAAGTTTAAAATAAAGGGCTGGGGTAAAACCAAGATTAAACAAGGATTGTTGCGCCAAGGAGTATCCAATAAGTTAATTCAATTGGCTCTGGATCAAATATCCAATGAATCATTGAAAAATACATTGCATGAAACCGCCTTTAAGAAATTGAAAATTCTCTTAAAAAGCGAGGAGATGGCAGAATCGATTATGAACGGAGAATCGAAAATAGAATATACTCAAAAAGTAAAATTATTGCGGTATTTGATAGCCAAAGGATTTTCAATGGATGAAGTCCATCAATTACCGTTGTAATTAAATTGATTTTTAGAGATGTTTTACGTTCATTTCCCATTCATGGATTTTTAGTTCCACTTCATAGGGTTCGTTTTTCCCGTCGATATTGATGGTGCCTTTCAAATTTACCGTAGCTTTGATTCGGTAAATGCGATTGGTTTTTACATCAACGTGCATGTATCCGTTTACTGTTCCAGTCAAATTCATTTCTCGAGGTGTATCACCCATCATTCCGTAATGTTCGGGATAATTTAAATTGCCTGATATGTTAATTCTTGCAGCAGTTTTTCCCTCTGCGGGCACAGTTTTCCCTTCATCAGTGGTTTCCATTTTCTCAAATGTAAACGTCATGGGTATGTGCTCAAGTAAAGGATATGAAAAGATGGAATCGGTCCAAGTATCACCCAATTTACGGGGTTTCATGGTATGTAAAAAGTACATGTAATACGATCCTTGGGTAATGTCGTGTACATTTCCATTGATTACAGCATCCACATAAACATCGCGACCCTGAACACTTTCTGCTTGACCATTTTCATCGTAAATGATGCGATAAGCATACTCCGTTTTATCTTCAATAGGATTTCCTAAATCGGTAACTACACCATCGGTTCTTTTGATTCCAGAAATCTCAGTATAGGTGTACTCAACTCGAGTATGTTTGGTTTTTGGGTCGTTGAATGCATACGATTTACCCACACTGCGCATGTTGTATTGCAGTGATTTCGGGGTAGCAGTTGGACTGGTGAATTTGGTAATTATGCGTTGTTCGCGTTTGTATTCACCTGTTGGGTATCCATTTGCTAAGGAAGGAATAACTTGGGCGTTAATTGACGCACTGATCCAAAGAAATGAAGAGACTAATAAGGGAGCTTTCATAAGAGGAATTTAATTCATTGTATTATTTTACGGTTTCAAGCATGTCAGATTCCATGGTAAGTGGTATCATTTGACCCATGGTTTCCATGGTTCCTTCAACTTTCATTTTGCCTTCTGTTTTTACAATCATGTTGGTGTTTCTGTTGACTAAAACTTGACCGGTAAGCGTTCCTTTTAAGTCTTGGTGAATGCTCATTCCCTGTTGTTCCATGTCGTTAATCATGTGAATATCAGCAACCAATTCAAGCACAGCATTTTCGCCATTATTGGAAACGTATTTGTAGTGACTAACCATCATTTTATCGGCGTAGCTCGAGTCAATCCAAGAATCACCAATCTTCTTAGTTTCTTTTACAAAAATATATTGACTGTAAGGTTTTCCGTTTACAAAACCACCCATACCTGTTTGTTGTAGCGATTGTAAAATCTCAGTGTTGCCATTAACTTGGGTTACAACTCCATTCTTATCTGTAGAAATATTGAATTCGCCCATCGCTTTCACATCCATAGGAATTTCTTGTTTGTTTTCACCTTGTTCCATCGTACCCGAAGCTTTTTTGAACGTAATTGAAATTACCTGTTCTTCGCCTTTTGATGGAAGTACTTTTACTCCCATTTCGTATTCCATACTCATTTTCATGTCCATGGGCTGACCCATCATTAACATGGAAGTGACAATTTTTTGGTTTGAGTTTTTAGTAAAAACACCCGGTTTAAAAAAGCCGTTTTGTGGAGATAATTGTCCAAATACCGGAAGACTTACTATAAGTGCACCTAAGGCAAAAACTAATTTAGTTGGGTTCGTATTTATTTTCATTTATTCGAAGATAAATAAATCCGCGATTCAAAATAAGAACCGATTAAAAATCCGTCGTTTATTTTGATAAATGTGACGAAATGTGAACGATTTGTCCCAATTTCATTTTAGTTAATGGATTATTCAACCAAATAATTCAAAGAGAATGAGAGAATTCATCCGAATTAAATTAAACGGAATTCTAATTAATTTTTGCTAGGATTTTAATTAGAAATCCGTTGGTTTCATGTTCAACCATTCTAGAGCCGATTTCCCCAATAACCATTCCTGTGTATTCAAATCCAAGCCACTGTTTTTAATTAATTCACCAGGAATGTCTTCGCCTAATGGGAAAGGATAATCGGTTCCCAAACATACTCGCTCTTTTCCTGCTAAATCAACAATCATTTGCAGCATTTTGGGGTCGTGTACAAGACTATCGAACCAGAATTGTCCCATATATTTCTTGGGATTGTGAACGTTATCAACAGCTACTAAGTCTGGACGGGCTTGCCAACCGTGCTCGATTCTTCCAAGCGTAGCTGGAAAAGCACCTCCTCCATGAGCGAATGCAACACGCAATTTGGGCAAACGTTCAAAAATTCCCCCGAAAATCATAGAACAAATTGCCAAAGAAGTTTCAGCAGGCATTCCTACCAGCCAAGGCAACCAGTAATGGGGCATTTTAACTTTTGCGGAATACCACCAAGGGTGAACGAATAATGCCATATCTAAGTCTTGCATGGCTTCAAAAATGGGGAATAATGCAGGCTCGTTGAGGTTCCAGTCATTGATATGTGATCCTATTTGTATGCCTTTTAATCCGATTTCTTTGCAGCGACGAAGTTCTTGAATGGCTAATTCGGTATGTTGCATGGGTAGCGTTCCTAAACCTACAAAACGTTTGGGATAGCGTTGAACAATATCAGCGATATGGTCGTTTAAATATTTAGCAATTTCCAAGGTGTGCTTGGGTTCTGCCCAATAGCTAAACATAACGGGCACGGTGCTCAAAACTTGAACATCGACATGAAAATTATTGCATTCATGAATTCGTTGATCCGCATCCCAACAATTGTTCTCAATTTCTCGAAAGAAATCACCATCCATCATCATTTTTGCACAACACGGTTTATGATGCTCGAGTGTTATGAACTCGCCGTATCCAAATTTCTCCTTCCATTTAGGTAAATCAGATGGAAGAATATGCGTGTGTATGTCGATGGTTAAAAAACGGGGATCGTTAGAAATCATACAGCAAAATAAGTGCTTTCATAGCAAAGCAACAACGAGGTTTAGGATAATTGAGGATGAAGTATTTTGATTTTCCGCAAATTAGATCGAAAAAAGCTGGGAATCAGGAGTAAAAGTTGTAAAAATGCAAAAAGTAGTCCATAGTTTATCATTGACATTAGTTGTTGAATGAGATAAAGTTCACAAATTCCTTCGTAATATTGAGGTTTCAATGAGCTCAGATTCAAAGCGTACAATTGATTTTTGGTCAGCTACAAGCATTGTAGTGGCAAACATGGTGGGAACGGGGGTTTTTACCAGTTTGGGATATCAGTTATTTAGTATTCAGAATGGTTTTACCCTGCTTATGCTGTGGGTTTTTGGGGGATTGATTGCCCTTACCGGGGCGTTTTGTTATGCGGAATTGGCCAATCGAATGCCCAAAGATGGAGGAGAGTTTTATTTTTTATCTGAATTGTTTCATCCATCCATTGGTTTTATGGCCGGATTTGTAAGTACTACCGTTGGATTTACAGCGCCCGTTGCTGGAGCCGCTCTCGCTTTGGGTGCATATTTAGAAGGCATTTTGGGTTTTTCTGGGGATGGAAGTCTTTGGGGAAAATGGATGGGTGCTTTTGTTATTATAGGTATCACTTTCATCCACATTAAAAGTGTGAAGTGGGGACTTTTTTTCCAGCGAATTTCCACCTTAGCAAAAGTGATTATTATTTTAACTTTTGTAGTTTTTGGTTTTATTTTTCGCGATTCTTCCCAGATTTTAACCTGTGGAAATGAGGTAGTTTCTTTTCTGCCTTCCTTAGAATCGTGGAATGAAATCTGGAGTGATACTTGGTTTATGCCTGCGTTTTCCATTGGATTGGTTTGGGTTTCATTCGCTTATAGTGGCTGGAATGCCACGGCTTATATCGCTGGAAGCGTAAAAGATCCGCACAAGAATTTAACCCGAAGTATTGTATTGGGAACCCTGGTGGTAATGGTTTTATACCTTTTGTTAAACTATGTTTTTATGTTTTCAACCGATTGGGGAAATTTGGTAGGCAAGAAGGAGGTTGGATTGGTGGCGGCTCAAGCCCTTTTTGGCAATGCAATTGGAAGTTTGATGGGTGGAATCATAAGCATATTGTTGGTTTCTACCATTAGTAGTATGATTTTTACTGGTCCACGTGTTTTGAAATCCATGTTTGAAAGAATGAACGTGGGAAGAATATTGGCTGTAGAAAACAATCAAGGATCGCCTCAGAATGCCATAATTTTTCAAGGAGCAATGAGCTTAATTATGTTGTTTACGATGGATTTTGAATCCTTAATTTATTATGTAGCTTTTACATTGAGTTTATTTACATTGCTCACTGTTTTTGGCATGATAAAAATGCGATTTACCCATGGAAAGCCTTCTACCTATAGAGCTTTTGGATATCCATTCACTCCTATAATTTTCATTGTGATGACTGGTACCGTTGCTTGGTTTTTCATGAATGATAAAACAACCGAATCCCTTATGGGACTTGGCACTGCGTTATTTGGATTGTTGATGTGGAAATTCTCCAAGAGTTCTACATCCCCTAAAACCCTCAAAACAAAAGAATAAAAATTACTCCTTAATTCGAACAGTTAAAATTCCGGCAACGATTAACAGGCCGCCTCCCACCATTACAGCGTGAATTTGGTTGTTGTGAAGCACATTTTCCATGATTGGACCAAAGAACAATGCGGCAATGATTTCGGGTAGTACGATGAAAAAGTTGAAAATTCCCATGTAAATTCCAATTTTTTGCTCCGGAAGACAACCGCTCAACATACTGTAAGGCATAGATAAAATACTGCTCCAAGCAATTCCCACTGCTCCCATTACAGCGTACAGCATCAATACATTTCCGTGCGATATAAATTGAATGCTGAGTAGTCCAGCGCCACCAATGAACAAGCACAACATGTGGGTATATTTGTTTTTGATTTTGGATGCAATGAAGGGAATTGCAAATGCGAACAAGAACGTAATGATGTTTTGAAAGGAGTAGGTGAGACCAGCAAATTCGGTTCCTCGGGTGTATAATTCTTTTAACTCAGGTGCACCATTGGGATCTCCACCGTAAATGAAACGACCCACAGCAGGTGTGTAATAGAACCACATGAGAAATAATCCTGGCCAAGTTAAAAATTGAACTAATGCCAACTGCCTCATGCGTTTGGGCATGTGAGTTATAGCGTGTGTAATTTCAACCAAACCAGCTCCAAACCCTTTTTTTGATTCGCTCACTTTATCGCGGTTGTTTAATTCTGCTGGAGGATATTCGTTTGT
>CAMDDG010000114.1 GCA_945890895.1 Chitinophaga pinensis
CCAGCTGCCACAAAAATGGATGCCAGTGTAGTAGTAATTGCTTCAGGTATCCGGATGTTAGACCAATCGTACCAAGCCAGTCCATGATGAATTCTAGAAGATGATAAATAGAACAGCACTTGAGTAAATGCAGTTAAAAGGAGATTTATAGGACGAACGATACCGAAATAGTATTTCACCGGCGTGAAGATAAGCAAATTAATAAGGTGGAAATCAATTTTTTATCGGTGCGCAAACTTCATTTTGTAATGCGCATTGGTTCTTCCTTTTGAAATGGACTCCAATCTTCGCTTTAACATGGTTCGTTTCAAAGGAGGTATACGATCGGTAAATAGAATGCCTTCAATATGGTCGTATTCATGTTGAATAATTCTGGCGGCCATCCCTCCAAAAGTTTTTGTATGTTCTTGGAAGTTTTCATCGAAATAATGAATGGTTAAATCGCCTTTTCGTTTCACATTGGCACGGACATCAGGAATGCTTAAACAACCCTCTTCGAATTCCCATTCTTCTCCAAATTCTTCAATTATGGTGGCATTGATAAACACTTCCTTGAATCCTTGGGGTTGAATGTCTTCGATTTCAGACCCATCTACAATGAACAGTCGAATGTCTTTTCCAATTTGTGGAGCTGCCAAGCCAATTCCATTGGATTCGTACATGGTTTCAAACATGTCGGCAATTAATTTTTTTAATTCGGGATAATCGGCGTCAATTTCTTTTCCTTTTTTTCGGAGGACCGGTTGGCCGTATGCGTAAACTGGCAATATCATGCTATTTTTTGTAAGTAGGTTTGAAGTATGAGCGTGGCAGAAACGGTGTCGAGCACGCCTTTTTCTCTGCGTTGATTTTTTTTCAATCCCATGGTGTGTAATTGTTGTTGGGCATCGTGACTAGAGAATCGTTCATCGATGATTTCCACGGGAATTTGAGGATAATTGGTGTTCAGCCATTCAATAAACTGCTTAACATATTGAGTGGCATCCGTGTCTTCACCGGATAGATTTACGGGCATACCCACTACAATGCAATCCAGCGATTCGTTGTTGGTGTAACTTTTCAACCAGTCGGGGAACGTAGTTGCTTGAATGGTTTCAAGGGGTTGTGCAAACATTTTAAGCGGATCGGTAACGGCTAATCCAATGCGTTTTAGACCGAAATCAATTCCTAGTATTCGCGACATACTGCAAAGATACGCGAATTGAAGGCGATTAAAAAAAAGAGTCGCCCAAGGGGGCGACTCTTTCTATCAATTTGGATTTAGAATAGAGTTGAACTGGTTTATATCTGATTTCGAATTTACCTAGTTATACTCTCTTCTTCATCATCGGTTCGATATTAGGAATTCTGAGCGTAGAAACAGCTGATTACATCATGCCGCCCATTCCACCCATGCCGTCCATGCCGTGAGAATGTCCTTTTTCTTCTTCTTTGATGTCGCTGATTACACACTCTGTAGTCAAAATCATTCCACCAATTGAAGCTGCGTTTTCCAATGCAACACGAGATACTTTCTTAGGATCGATAACCCCTGCAGAAATCAAGTTTTCATATTGATCGGTACGAGCATTGTATCCGAAATCGTCTTTGCTTTCCATTACTTTCTGAACCACAATGCTTCCTTCGCCACCAGCATTGGCAACGATTTGACGCAATGGCTCTTCCAAAGCGCGACGAACAATTGCAATACCGGTAGTTTCGTCTTCGTTTTCACCTTTCATGCCATCTAATGCAGCAATTGCACGAATAAAGCTTACTCCACCACCAGGTACGATTCCTTCTTCAACCGCAGCACGAGTTGCATGCAATGCATCGTCAACACGGTCTTTCTTTTCTTTCATTTCAACCTCAGTGGCAGCACCAATGTACAATACAGCTACACCACCTGCTAATTTAGCCAAACGCTCTTGCAATTTTTCACGATCATAATCACTGGTAGTGTTTTCGATTTGAATTTTGATTTGGTTAATTCGCGCTTCAATCGCTTCTCTAGAACCTGCACCATTTACGATGGTGGTGTTGTCTTTGTCGATTGTGATTTTTTCAGCAGTTCCCAAATCAGCTAAAGTAGCATCGTCTAACTTTCTGCCTTGCTCTTCTGAAATAACCGTACCGCCGGTTAAGATTGCGATGTCTTGCAACATTTCTTTTCTTCTGTCGCCGAAACCTGGCGCTTTTACAGCAGCAATTTTGAGTGAACCACGAATTCTGTTAACTACTAACGTAGCTAAAGCTTCACCTTCGATATCTTCAGCAATGATAACCAATGGTTTACCTGTTTGAACTACCTTTTCCAAAACAGGAAGTAAATCTTTCATGGTGCTGATTTTCTTGTCGTAAATCAAGATGAATGCGTTATCTAAATCCGCTTCCATTTTGTCGGTATTGGTTACGAAATAAGCACTTAAGTAACCGCGGTCGAATTGCATACCTTCCACTACATCAACTGTAGTTTCAGTGCCTTTAGCTTCTTCAACGGTAATTACACCGTCTTTACCTACTTTTTTCATTGCTTCGGCAATCAAACTTCCAATGTTGTGGTCGTTGTTAGCTGAAATTGTAGCAACTTGCTCGATTTTACTGTTGTCGTCTCCAACAGGATGTGCCATGTCGTTTAATTTTGCAACAGCTGCTTTTACTGCTTTTTCAATACCGCGTTTTAGATCCATTGGATTTGCACCGGCAGCAACGTTTTTCAAACCTGCAGTTACAATCGCTTGTGCTAAAACAGTTGCAGTAGTTGTACCATCACCAGCGATGTCGGCGGTTTTACTAGCAACTTCTTTCAACATTTGAGCACCCATGTTTTCAACTGGATCTCTCAATTCAATTTCTTTCGCTACACTCACGCCGTCTTTAGTAACATGAGGTGCTCCGAATTTTTTATCAATAACAACGTTACGTCCTTTAGGACCCAATGTAACTTTTACTGCGTTAGCTAAAGCGTCAACACCTCTTTTCAAGCCGTCGCGAGCAGAAATGTTAAAATCAATATTTTTTGCCATAATTTTTTCTTGTTTTTAAACGATTTTTAAACTTAGATAATTGCTAAAATGTCGTTTTCACGCATAATCAAATAATCTTTACCTTCATAGCTGATTTCAGTTCCAGCATATTTTCCGTATAAAACGGTATCCCCAACTTTAACGGTCATGGGCTCATCCGCTTTCCCATTTCCTACAGCGATAACTTGGCCCTTCTGCGGCTTTTCTTTTGCAGTGTCGGGGATAATGATACCAGAAGCAGTGGTTTGTTCAGCGGCTACCGGTTCTATCAGAACTCGGTCAGCCAATGGCTTAATGTTAACAGACATATTCTTTATTTTTTATTTCAAGTTTACGTTCTTGTCCCAACGAATTTCATGCCATAATGAAAGAGTGTTAAAAGGACTGAATTTTTTTCCGATTTTGGGGGATATTAGCGCTGGTTAGAAGAAAATCTGCTGACAAAATGCTATTGAGGTGTCAATTTGTCACAGTTGAATTGAATCCTTTGAACTCAGAATAACATCCACGCATCGTTGAATATTTGACATTTGTAGATGTACCTGGTGCTTGATGTAATCCTTATTTACAGAGTAATCTGCATCAAAATACAATTCGATTTTTTGTGCTAACTCTTGGGAATCATTGATTTTATTTCCAATATTTAATTCTTCAAACAATTCTGATTCTGGGAATTTCTTGGCATTTGGACCATAAAGTGTAAAGCAACCAGCTGCCGCTGGTTCAATAATGTTGTGCAATTGTCCGCTAAATCCACCACCAATGAACGCTATATTCGCAAATCGATACAACCTTGACAAAATTCCTATTTGATCAACAATGAGAATTTGGAATTCATTTTTCACGGGTTCAGAAAACAACTGGGTTTGAAAGTCTGAGAATTGTTTTTGTATGGTTTGAATGTGATTGAATGAAATATCGTGGGGAACAATAATTATTTTTAACTGTTGATGCACCTTATGCAGTAGGTCAGGACTTTTCAGCGCTTCCAAAAGCATAATTTCTTCAGTAGGCCAAGAACTTCCTAAAATTAGTATAGAGCCAGACAATAACCAGTTCAGCAATTCGCCATCGCTGTGATCTAAAATTGTATTGGGCAGCTCCAAATTCTGAATTTCATTGGCACGATTGAATCGAATATCACCCGTTTGCAACCAGTTTTTAAAATTTCTTGATTCGAGTAATTGGATCGTAATCGAGTTTTGGCAAAATAAAGTCTGACATTTTTGTAAAACCGATAACCAAGGTTTCCCAAATCGAGAAAATACAAAATGATCCTTGCGAAGGATTAAATTCCAATAAAAAACGGGAATGTTTCGATTGTGACAGGCCTTTAAATGATTCAACCAAATTTCATATTTAACAAAAATGACTTTTTGCGGTTTGAGTGCATCTATAAACTTACCGGCTTGTTTTGGAGTATCAATTCCTAAATATATTTTACAACAATAATCAGGAAGTTTTGCGTTTTCGAACCCTGACGGAGAAAAGAAACTTATTAAAAATGGAATTTCAGGATTGCGTAAATGAAGTTGCTCAATCAAGGGTATTGCCATTTCGTATTCTCCCAAAGACGCTGCATGTATCCAAATTGGATTATGTAAATTCAAAGATTGAATTCGTTGAATACCGTCTTTTTGCCCTCGATGGATTTTGTACAACTTGGCTGAAAAACGTCCCCCAAAGAATAGAATAGGACGCATAAGCCGTATGACCAAGTTATATAAGAACGAAGTCATTTTACTCTACGTAATAATCCGGTTCTGGAAGCGTTTCTGACACTCGAATAGGAATTGTTATAAATAGGCTTGCTCCGTATGTGAAGTCGGTAAATTGTTGATTTCCTGGAGTTTGAGTTGCAAAGTCGTAAGGACGAAGATTTGTTGATTTTCCTTGCATAAAATGAATACCAAGTCCCATTGAAACCAATTCATTATTTAAATATTGCAATCTTAGTTGTTCTTGAATGAACCATCCAGCTGCTAATCGATCGTAACCTGATTGGTATTTTCCGTCGATTTGAGGAACTTGATTTTCATCGAAAACAAATTTTGTAAAACTTTGATAATATCCCAATCCTCCACCCATTTGAACATGCCAGTTTGATCCTGATTTGATTGGATAACTTTTTAAAGCATGAGCACCGGATTGAAAACCTCTCATATAGGTTCGAACAACAGCAGGATATCCATTTAAATCGAGCAATTCATTTTGAGAGTTGGTCATATTGCCGTACAGTCCATTTTCATTGACTTGTGAACCCAAATAAATGTTGTAATTGGCGCCCACAATGAATTTATGCCGATGAAAATATTCAAATGATAAAGGCACCGAAGTAAATGCAGGATATCTTGATTTCCAATCCCCTCCATTGATGTTGTATTGTGCAGATGTTTGAAGCAAGAACCAACGAGGAGCACTTACTTTTTGACCGGAAAGTTGAATAGTATTACTGGCCATGAACCAAACGAAAACGATTCTAAAAGCCATGACTTTTTTGTTTAATTGGGCCTTAAAAAAATGAAAATACATAGGTATGGACTTTTGTTTACTGGGATGGTTCGTTTTCAAATTTTTCGTTTCCGTTTAGTGTATAGTATGAGGATATTTAAAAGTTCGAATGAATGCAAATTACCTATTTTTTAGGATATCTTGTAAGATTTGTAAAAACTGCTTGGGGTTATCGGCATGTACCCAAT
>CAMDDG010000115.1 GCA_945890895.1 Chitinophaga pinensis
GGAATCGAAAAAGACCGCTCTTTAACCGAATTGTTGTATATCCGAGATTGGGCCGAATTAGAAATGGCTAAAGACCCCAAATTTGCTTCTGAAATGAATTACACCAAGGCCTGTTTGAAATCAATCGATAAGGCTGAAATGAAAGATAAAGACAAAGAGTTTAAGGAAGAATATGCGTGGTTGTATAAAAATATTAGCGACCATTACTTGTTAGAGGGTTTGGAATTTTATCGACGCGATCAGTTTTCAAAAGCAATTCCAGTATTTCAAACCTGCTACGAATTGTCTAAAGATACCATTGCATATACGCATTTGGGATTGAGTTTTTTTGCTACAAATAATTTCAAAAGTGCATTTCCCGTTTTATTAACTGTATCGGAATGGATGCATGGAGCTTGGGAACAAAATTCATTGAAACACACCTATAACCTTAAAGTATATCAGGAACTGGCAAAATATTATGCCGACAGAAACAACGAAGACAGTTCCATGATTTATATTGAATACGGATTGGATTTGTTTCCAAACGACATCAAACTTACTCGTACTGCTTTAACTGTTGTTAAGAACAAGATTGAAAAATTGCGAAAAGAATTTGCTTTAAATGCGCAATTATTAAAGTGGGTGAATTATGGTTTAACCTACGATAAAAATGATTTCTATTTCTTAGATTTACAAAACGACTATTATCTACAGCGATTAAATTATGTATTCATCAGAAACGACTTAAAGACCGCTAAAGAAATTGATTCCGCATTTTTTGCCGATAAAAAAGCATTGGCCATTAAAAACGCAAATCAGAAAAAAGATGTGTTTTTAACCAAAGATAGCCTGGCCTTTATCAATGAGTGTCTGAAGCATTTTATGGCAAAGAATACGGAAAAAGGAATTGTGTATTTTTTCTATAAGTGGTATCCATTGGTTTATTCAACCCCACAAATTAACGAAATTGGACTTGAAACCATATTAAGTAATCCTCCCCAAACGGTAAGTAAACGACTTATTTTCGCATTGATTAATCATTCTGTTATTTCTTATCCCAAAAATTCCAAGTTCAAAACCTATAAACAATCAATTTACAACAAATGGAAATCGGGTGATATTAATGAAACCGAGTTTAAATATTTGTTCAATTTGAACGATCAATTACGAGCTGATTTTCCTAAAACGGTTTTGGAACTTAACGCTGATAAAGAACGGCTATTGGTTCGCGCAATTGATACGTTTTTATTAAAAAAAGAAATGGAAATTACTTGGGGATATTACAATAAATTAAAGCGTGAATTCCCTAAAAACAATCGTTTAGATACATTCGGCAAAAAAATTGCATTGTTGGATTTCGAATTGCGTTACAAAAACACACGGATTTACAACCAAAAAGTAGGCAATGAAATGCGGGCTCAAACGGGTTGGAACGGAATATCCAAAAAATGCGAATACGGAATTATGCCGGATTCTACAATTCAAAAAATAACCGATCGAATCAATTATTTCCGACAAACAGCAGGTGTAAGAGATATTGTTATGTACAACAAACAACAAGCTCAAAAGTGTCAAGAAGCTTCTGTTATGTACACTCCAGTGGGAGTTTTTACACGCGAACCTACTCCAGAAACGCATCTATGTTACAGTCAGAATGCGGTAGAAGCTGCTCAATTTGGCCAAGCTGTAAAAGACAATAATCCAGCCATTGCTGCCACCGTTTTAATGTCGGATGAAAAAAGTGAAGAATTATACAACCGACAATACATTTTAGCTCCCAATGCCAAGTATTTTGGGTTTGGAAGCAGTGAAAACAACAGTGTATTTTGGATGGTTCATCCCAACGATGTGTTAATCGATAGTGCTTTTTACACCAAGAATTTCATTAGTTGGCCACCGCAAGGATATTGTCCAAAGATGTTCTTATTTTCTAAATGGAGTTTTTCCATGGCGGGTGATTTAAGTAAGGCTACAGTAGAAATCAGTTCCAAAAGTTTAGATAAAATAAAGTGTACGAATGTTAAGGTAGAGAAAGCGCCAATGCTCCCCTTAAGCACATTGGTATTTACTCCTCCCATTCGAAAAGCAGAGTTTTCAATGATTCCTGCTGGAGAAACCATATATGTAACTATTACGATAAATCCGAAGAAAATTGTCAAATATCAATTCACGTTGATTGATCCAAAATAGGACTTGGCTTAATTCAATATTTTTTGCATAATTTATTCGTTTTAATTGGATTTTAAATTAAAAAAGTATTATCTTTGCACTCTCGTTTGAGAAGAACATACGAGTCTGCACGCGTGGCGTAATTGGTAGCCGCACCAGACTTAGGATCTGGCGCCGCGAGGCGTGGGGGTTCGAGTCCCTCCGCGTGCACGAACTCAAAAAATGGAACTTCGGGTTCCATTTTTTGTTTAATAGCATTATTAATTCATACGACCGTGAATATCCGTTTAGAAAAACACAGCGATTTAGAAGCTACCGTAGTAGTTGAATTAGAAAAAAACGACTACACTGAGAAAGTTGAATCTCAACTAAAGAAAATCCAAAAAACTGCTAACATCAAAGGGTTCCGTCCAGGAAAAGCTCCGTTAGGAATGATCCAAAAAATGTATGGAAAATCCGTGTTGGCTGATGAAATTCAAAACTTGGCATCTGAAGCATTAAACAATTATATTGAAACCGAGAAATTAGAAACCTTAGGTTACCCGATTGGTTCTACTCGCGTTGAAAGTCAATTGGATATTGACAAAAGTGAAAACTTCAGCTTCGCTTTTGATTTGGGGATGGCTCCTCAGTTCGAATTGAATCTTAATTCAAAAGATCAATTAGAAAACTTTGAAATTTCTGTTTCCGATAAAGAAGTTGATGAAGATATCGACTATGCACGCAAACGCCATGCTAAATTAGAAGACGCAGAAGTGTCTGACGAAGAAAGCATTGTTTATGCAGAGGTTACTGAATTAAATGAACAAGGAGAAACTTTTGAAGGTGGAGTAGAAAACAAACCCGTGAGTTTTGTTCCATCTATGATTGAAGACAAAAATCTTCAAAAGCAATTTATTGGTGTTTCAAAAGACGTTGTAGTTAACGGTGATGTTCGCAAATTATTCAACGATAACGAAAGTGTAATCAGCAACGCTTTAGGTCTTCCCAAAGAAGGAATTAACGATTTATCTGCTCAATTCAGCATCAAAGTTACTGAGGTTAAATCACGTATTTTACCTGAACTTACAGAGGAGTATTTTAAAGAAGTATTACCGGGTGAAGAAGCTCCTAAAAACGAAGAAGAATACCGCAACCGCGTAAAAACCAATTTAGAGCATTACTATAAAAACGAAGCCTCTTTGTGGTTGGATCATGAAATTGGGCATTTAATCATGCAAAAGCACGATTTCAACCTACCCGATGAATTTTTAAAGCGTTGGTTAATCACTACCAAGCCTGAACATTATACTGAAAGTAACATCGACGAAAAATACGCTCAAGAAAGAGAAGCTTTAAAACGTAGATTGATTATTGACAAAATTGCCGCTGCTAACGAATTACAAGCTACTGAATCTGAAGTTATCGATGAGGCAAAAGTGTATTATGCGGGCATGTATCGTCAATATGGATTGAACATCTCCATGGGCGATGAATTCTTGGCTTCAACTGTAATGAAACGTTTAGAAGAACGTGAATTCGTTATGCAAATGTCGGACAGAGTTATTTACAGAAAAGCATACGATAAAGTTCGTGAGTTGATTACCTTGAAAACCAAGAATGTAAATGTGGAAGAATATTTCAACCACGTAAACAAACACAAAGAAGCACACGGCGAATAATCACCGTACACAAAACACCTCTAAACTCAGAGATAATTAGTTGATTTGATTCGAAATTGGTTTCCTCGATGATTACCTTCACGCTTGGAAATCGGCAAGATCAAATTGAATACCAACGAGTTAACAAGTTTCAATTTGCGTAAAGCACAAATTTTAATAGGATAAATACGGGAAATCAGAGTAAACATTACTCTGATTTCTTTGTATATTTGAAAAACGAGATAGAACTATGGATTACGGAAAAGAATTTAAGAAATACGCTACCAAGCATTTGGGGATTAACAGTCTTTATGTAGATAAATTTACAGAAATGACTGCAGAAGCGGCAACCATGAAAAATGGAATTTACAGCTTAACTCCCAATATCATTGAAGAACGCCAAATGAATGCCGTTGCAATGGATATTTTTTCTCGATTGATGATGGATCGTATCATCTTTTTGGGTGTACCCATCTACGACGATGTTGCAAACATTATTATGGGCCAATTGTTGTTCCTTGAAAGCACCAATTCTAATCGCGATATCCAAATTTATGTGAACAGTCCTGGTGGCAGTGTATACGCAGGTTTGGCTATTTACGATACCATGCAGTATATTTCTTCCGATGTTGCTACAATTTGTACCGGTATGGCCGCAAGTATGGCGGCTGTTCTAATGTCGGCTGGTGAAAAAGGAAAGAGAACAGCTCTTCCTCACAGTCGTATTATGATTCACCAACCTTTGGGAGGTGCTCAGGGGCAAGCTAGCGACATTGAAATTACGTACAAAGAAATTTCAAAATTGAAAAAAGAACTTTACGATATTCTTTCACACCATTCAGGTCAACCATACGATCGCATTGAAAAAGATAGTGATCGCGACTACTGGATGACAGCACAAGAAGCGAAAGAATATGGTATGATTGACGAAGTGTTAGGTCGTAGAAATTAAAATGAAATCCAAAGATCAAAGTTGCTCCTTTTGCGGTAGAAAAAAAGAAGAAGCCATTATGCTTATAACTGGCTTGGATGGTAACATTTGCGAACAATGTGTTGAACAAGCGCATACCATTGTTGCTAAAGAATTGGGCCACGAAAAAAACTCTAACAACAAAGCAACCGGGATTTCAGAAAACTTTGAAATTGACCAACTTCCCACTCCCCAGTTTATTAAAACTCACTTAGACAAATACGTTATCGGACAAGAAGAGGCGAAACGAACCTTGTCTATTGCGGTTTATAACCATTATAAGAGAATTCGTCACAAAAATGCAACTGAAGATGTTGAACTAGAGAAAAGCAACGTTTTATTAATAGGTGAAACCGGCACAGGTAAAACCTTATTAGCAAAATCACTTGCCCGCTTATTGAATGTTCCTTTTTGTATTGCAGATGCCACGGTTTTAACTGAAGCCGGATATGTGGG
>CAMDDG010000116.1 GCA_945890895.1 Chitinophaga pinensis
GGAATGAATCATCCACTCACAACTTGGTCGTCAATCCTAAAAAACACGTATTTAAGGATTTGCTTTTTGAGTATAACCACATTCTTTTTGTGGTGGGTTATATCATCTTTTCGATTGCATCCCTTTTTTGTGGGAATTACGGATTTGAATGTAGATCTTAGAAATTCGAAAAGTGAAAGCTGGGAACTGAAAGTAAAATTATTCACCGATGATTTTGAAGCGGCATTTCAAAAAGAAATGGGTGTACGCTTGCCCAACAATTTTCATTCCATCTCCCGAGAAAGTGAAGAAGGAAAAGTATTGTATCCCTTGTTGGAAACCTTTTTTCAAAGAAATCTAAGTGTCAACTGGTGGGTGCTGCATTTAACACATAGCAAACGACAGGAATTGCCCTTAGAATTGAATCAATTTCAACCATCGGAGGAATCTACGCAGTTTACTTTTACCGTTAAATTGCCTCCGAAAAAATGGATTGCTCTCGCTAAAAGAACGGAAACCATTAAAATTTACAATCACTTGCTCATGAATTATAAAAACGAACAAAAACATATCATTCACTGCACTTGGAATGGAAAAAGAAAAAGTGATTACGTGGATTCCAAAAATCCTTGGTTTGTATGGGTATTCTAAAATGGTGAAAAACATGAGCTATTCCAAACAATCAACTTGGTTTCAATTAACCGCTTTATGGGCATTTGTTGAAGTTACTCTAGGAGGATTATTGCACGCCATTCGATTGCCGCTTACCGGTTTAATAGTTGGTGGATCAGCAGTCGCATTGCTTTGTGTAATGGCGTTGAAGTCCCAAAATATTTGGAGCGATATCATTCGCGCTACCGGTGTGGTATTGGTAGTAAAAGCAGGAGCAAGCCCGCATTCACCCATCCCGGCTTATTTAGCCGTGAGTTTCCAAGGTTTTGCGGCTGCCTTGGTATTTTCTTTAGTGCGTAACTATAAAGTAGCCTCTATTCTTTTTTCGATTATTGCCATGATGGAATCATCGCTGCAAAAATTATTGACTCTATTAATTATGTACGGTAAATCGCTCAAAGATGCTCTAGATATTTTTTTAGGTACCGTGGCAAAAGAATTGGGCGTAAATTCATTGAACACCTCGTCTGGGTTTTCAGTAACTGCTTGGCTGGCCATAGTTTACGTTTCCATCTATATAGTTTGGGGTGCTATATTG
Organism: Chitinophaga pinensis; assembly: GCA_945890895.1. Taxonomy (GTDB): domain Bacteria; phylum Bacteroidota; class Bacteroidia; order NS11-12g; family UBA955; genus VMCP01. The sequence continues at coordinate 1,190 of CAMDDG010000116.1, forward strand.
GGTTGGAGAATGAGCGGGTTCCCCAATCGATTAAATTCATTGTTGGAAATCATACGTTTAAAACAAAAGGAATATAGAGAGCCCAACAGTATGTACCGAAGTTCATTAACATCCAATAAGTATATGTTTTGGTTTGTTTATCTTATAGGTTTGATTTCCATGGTTGTGATTTTAGGACTCGTGGAGGATTCCAAATACAATGTAACTTATGTTGTTATCCGAAGTCTTTCAGCTACCTTGATGTTGTTTTTGATCATTAATCCTCTGTTTAGATTCGTTGTAAAACGCGGCGCAAAAAAGCATAATAACATACAATTGGTTAATGATATTACCCAAGATTTTATGCAATTCAGAATGGATTACAAATTCAGTTTGTACTGTGTAGAATCTAATGTTTCCGCATTGATGAAATACATCCGTGCTATGGAATTTATGATTGCCATTCGTTTGCAATCTCAAGAAGTAAAATCAGAAAATACACCATACCGTGAGCAAGAATAATTTGAGTGTATGCTCTTATTTTGTTAGAATTCTCTAACTTACGTATTCAAATTCTGAGTTAATTCAAATTAGTTCATTTAAAATTACATAAAAATACAGCATGTCAAAGCCAGCCGTTTTTTTGGTTTCGGGGGATATTAGGACCGGTAAAACTACATGGCTGCGACATTGGATGGGTATACTAAAATCCCGAGGCGTTCGGTTTTCTGGAGTGGTTTCCTTGGATTCTACGCCCATCGATGATTTGAATGTTGCGAAATACATTCAAACTACCGTTCAACCCAATTTACATCTTCGAAAACTATTGAATGTAGATTCACAAGTATCCATAGAGTTTGAAATTGAAAATGGAAAAGAAGGTAATCAACCCGTTATTAAAGTAGGGCGGTTTGTTTTTAGCATATACGCGTTTAATCAAGGGATGAAATGGCTGCAGGAAGGGTTGGAACACCATGAAATGGATTGGTTGGTGCTGGATGAAGTAGGGAAATTGGAGTTACATCGGGGTCAAGGTTTTGAACCTCAACTATCAGAGTTTTTTACCCAATTTAAAGAAACGGTTGAATTAAGAAGGGCTCAAGGAAAATCATTTCCAAAACTTTTAGTGATGGTTAGAAACGAACTCGTAGCGGATTTTGAAGCTCAGCTTGCAGCACGGTTGCCGGAATACGAAGTGTTGAATTTCTATCGATTGAATGAACATCCAGAATTTAGTATTCCTGAATTAGAACCTCACTTCGGAAACATCAAGGGATTAATTTTGGGTGGAGGACAGAGCCGCCGCATGGGCTTCCCGAAATACACTATTGCATATCAGAATTCATTGCCTCAGTGGAAACGATTGGCATTGATCCTCGGTGATATTGTCCATAAAATTGGAATAAACATCCCCCGAAACGAAATAGAAAATTTACAAAATTTAGTGAGTCAATTTTACGGTGTAACACCAATAGAAAAGGACTCCCAGTCGCAAATCACTGATATAAGTCTTCCTGAATTTGATTCAGAATGGCATGAAAAATACAGTTGGGAATTCGATTCAAATGAATTTGAGAATTCCGGTCCGATCGGGGGAATTTTAAGCTATTTTGACTCTTGGAATAATACCGAAATATCCAGTTTGTTGGTGGTGGCCGTTGATTATCCTCTTTTGCGTGATGAGGCACTAAAAGAACTGGTAGAAGTGCACCGAGTAACGAAAAAATCGGTTTTTTATTTCGACGATTCGACCAACATCATCAATGGTTTGATTGGTGTATATACATACCAACATTTACAGGAGTTGAAGCAATGGTTTGATGATGGAAATCAATCCCTTAGCCGTTTTTTAAAACAAAAGGCGCCAGAAATTTACTTACTGACGCCCCAGAATTGGTCTGAATTGAAGAGTATTGACGAATAGGATTTACAACTATGAAAAAATGAATGATTATTCAGAGGTAGATTCAATTTCAGCCCAATATTTTAATGAAAAGAAGCGAGTTAATAATTCGAATTTTTGTTAAAGCGTAGCTTGTTTCGAAATTTTATCCAACTTTCTTTTTTAATTATTCCAAAGAACAGCAATCCAAATATAATTAGCCAAATGATTCCTTTGATTAAGAAGAAATAAAAACCGGCTAACCCAATCTTCTCTAGTATTGACATGGGTAAGAACTATATTGTTGCCTGAACCGAATGAGAAGTATTTTCAAACTCCATGGGCAGTTCCAATTCTCTGAATAATTGAATGGTAAAATCAAATCCGCGATTTACTTCTTCAGCCCATTCATCGCGTTGCACATTCCGAATGGACTGAATACAATCAGACATTTCGTTGAACTTGTAAAATTTACCGGAAGAAGGAACTTTCGACTTGATCATTTGTCCCCCAAACATGATGGCCATATAGTGCAAATAAACGTGAGGTAAAATGCTTTTTTCATTCAATGTGTTCAAATATGCGGTGTATTGCTTGGTAGCATTCAATACAGGCGGGAGTTCAATTTTTTGATTGGCCAATTCTTGAATATCAAACAGAAGGGGTTGAATTCGACTCAAATTTGGGTGGATAAGCGATTTGGATTCCAGCGTTTTGAACAGTTCTAATTGCTGTATTAGGTAGTTCAAATATTCGGCCTTCGACAATTCTCCATGAAACATTTTTACATTAAACGGCATTCTCTCGGCCAAACGGTGTTTTTCTGATGTGGCTTCTTTCAATGGTAGCATAACTTATTTTTTAGTGATGCAAAGTTGATGCGTTTCATGACGATAAAATTGCGCAATCGGGAAATTGATGTAGTGAATCGGGAATTTGTTTTACTTTGCTTGTGAATTGATTTCAAGTATGTCAAAATTTAATTTGTTTCCGGTCGAAATAATTCGATACAATTCCGATGGATTTACCCCGGCATCCGATATGGTATCGGTGGAAGAACCCGTATTGATTCGTTTGTTTTCGGGGGATGATGATTCGTTGTTTAAGGATGTTTCCGTAACGATGCGAACACCGGGCAATGACCGGGAGTTGTCGCTGGGATTTTTATTTACTGAAGGATTAATTCGGGAAATGAATGACGTAGTGAACGTGGAGGAACGGGAGGGAGAAGTTCGGGTTCAGATCCGAAATTTCAATCAAATGGATTTTGATAAAGTAGAGCGACATTTCTACACCACTTCCAGTTGTGGTGTGTGTGGAAAGGCATCGATTGATGCCGTGAAATTGGCTTGTCCCATCATTGTACCTAGTAAGAATTGGACGATTACCAATCAAATAATACGAAATCTACCGGAAACGATGCGTAAATTGCAAAATAGTTTTGAATTCAGTGGAGGAATTCACGCTTGTGGGCTGTTTGATTTGGAGGGGAATTTATTGGATTTAACAGAAGATGTGGGCAGGCATAATGCATTAGACAAATTAATAGGAAGAGCATTGGAACGCGGAGAAGTACCGATGTTCAATCGAATTGTATTATTAAGTGGTCGCGCCAGTTTTGAACTGGTTCAAAAAGCCAGCATGGCTGGCGTGCGCATGATATGCGCCATTGGCGCTCCATCCAGTCTCGCGGTAGAATTAGCCGAAGAATACCACATTACATTAATTGGTTTTCTGCGCGAAAATCGCTTCAATATTTACACCGCCTCCGAACGGGTGGGGTAGTAGGAAATGGAAATTTGTTAATCCCTTAAATAGTTAATTAAAGTGTTAAAAACGGATTGGGTTAAAATATGAAATACATTAAATTCATCGCACTAATTTTATTAAATGGTTTTTTTAATAATTCTTATGGTAAGAATGTATCGGATACGTCATTAAGATTTTGGATGAAATTTGGTGGAAATAGCAGTCTGCACCATTTTAATTCAACACCGATAGCTTATAAATCAGAGAATTTGTTTTCAAGAGGTTTTGAAATTTCGCAAGGATTAACCAATTCAGTCGCTGCTATTTCCATAGGATACAGAAATCACCTGGTGAGTTTTAAACAATTCAATTCCAGCTTAGATTCCATAAACAA
>CAMDDG010000117.1 GCA_945890895.1 Chitinophaga pinensis
CGCGATGGCTGCCCATAATCCTGCTGTGAATCCAATAATCCCCCAAAAAATGGTAGCGTAAGCAAACCATTTAACGGGCCGATTGTCGTAAGAGAACTTTTCTATTTGCATATAATTTAGTTTGGGGTAATCGTTTATTTTACTTTATGTTCGTTAATTCAGGTACTTCAAAAAGGCGATTTTTCCGAAGGATCATTCTATTGTTTATTTTGATTTGTTTACCAATTCCGTGTCTTGTAAGATTCGATTTGCATGAGCATCCGGATCATCGAACTGACCCGATTTTGCACTCCATAAGTAGGCTACCAGGAAAATACCTGCTACCACAATACTCATGATCATCAACAAAATCACTACCGACATAATTCTACTTTTTTAAGTATTCAAATTTGACTAAAAAATGAGATTCAATGCTATGATGTTACTCATAAGGGAAACTGATTTTTGTCATGTTTTTAATATTCCATAAATCAATGAATTTCTTCAACTTATCTCATTTTTCTCGAAATTCAACCCGTTCAATGACATCAATTGTGGCTATACTGAATTCTAAACTTGAATTGATTTGATAATTCCGAACCCAATTAATCTTTCAGTTTTCGGGCACTTATCATAGAAGTTAACCAAGTAAATAGCACAATTGAAATAGAACTGCTGGGCATTAATATAGCGGCAATGATCGGATTCAACTCGCCTTGTACCGCAAACGATAATCCCACAATATTGTATAAAATGGAAATCACAAAACTCCACCATATTATTCTGCGCATATCGCGAGCCACTTTAAAAAATTGAGGCAATTTCTTCAATGCACTTCCCAATACAATGGCATCAGAACCCACCGTGAAATACGAAATATCTTCCGTAACAGCCACTCCAATGGAACTCGACATCAACGCACCTGCATCGTTCAAGCCATCACCCACCATCATCGTTTTAACCCCCGCATTCTCCAATTGCTCAATAAAAGTTCGTTTATCGTGTGGTTTTTGCTCAAATAAAACCTGAGTGTTCGATGGGAATATGCCCCGAATTACAGATTCTTCACGTGAGTTATCACCGCTGAGAAGCGACAATTTATACTCCTTACCGAGCTGATCAATACTTTCGGAAAGTTGACTGCGAATGGCAGATGAAAACAGGTAAACACCTCTCACCCTTCCATCTATTTCCACCCAAATCGAACTTCCTTTCAACGTATCTTTATCTTCTTCCTTTATGGGGGATGTTAGTTCTGCTAGTTGTCCCTCAGAAACCTTTAAAAATTCAGACGAACCTAAACGCACTTTCATGCCATCGCAAGAACCCAACATTCCTTGACCCGCAACATTTTCAACAAACTCAACATCCAAGGGAATTCGGTTCAATTTCTTGGCCAAACTCCGCCCAAACGGATGCGTGGATTCTCTGGAAATGGAAGCAATGGCATCTACTTCAATTTCGCTCAATGACAACCCAACATATTGTATAAGTGGATCTTGAGATTGGGTCAATGTTCCAGTTTTATCAAACACAATATGCTTAATCTGGTTCATTCGCTCAATTACTCGAGCACTTTTTAGATAAAAACCATGTCGCGCGAGCAGCGATAAAATATGTCCGTGAGTAAATGTTACACTCAACAACAAGGCGCAAGGACAAGCCACAATCAATACCGCGGTAACGGCACTCCAAATTTTCGACGGATCATTCATCCCCCAATAAATCGCTGCGGTAGCGGCAATGGAAAACAAAACCAGCGTAAAATACATACTCGCTTTTTGAACATAAGTACTCTCAATGGTGGGTGTTTTCTGCTCTTTTTGATCGTTCTTATTCCAAAGCGAAACCAGATAACTTTGAGAAACCGTTTTTTGGGAAAGAACGCGAACAGATGCACCCAACTGTCGGCCGCCAGCATAGATCCACGAACCCGCTTCCAATTCTACTGGCTTGCTTTCTCCAGTTACAAAACTGTAGTCAATCAATGCTTTACCCGAAACTAATAAGCCATCGACAGGCACAATTTCTTGATCATGAATAATCAGTTCGTCGTTTACAGCAATATTCACAATGGGAACGGTAACTTCCTTTCCTTCTTTAAACAATGTGCTCGAAATAGGAAAATAGGAGGTGAAGTCTCGATTAAACGTAATGGATTTATAAGTACGATCCTGAAGAATTCTACCCAAAAGCATGAAGAAAACAATTCCCGACAAAGAGTCAAAATAACCAGGTCCTGTATGTGTAAATACTTCGTAAAGACTGCGGAAAAAGGTAATCATCATGGCTAAAACAATGGGCAGATCGATATTCAAGTATCGTTGTTTAAGTCCTCCCCAAGCCAATTTGTAAAATTCCGTGGAACTGTAGGTCATAACCGGCACAATCAATCCCAAAATAATCCACTGAAAATAGGGTTTCAATCCATCCAAATCGGTACCGTAGGCAAAGTATTCGGGGAAACTCAAAAGCATGATATTTCCAAATGCGAAGCCGGCCACACCGAGCTTATAGATTCTGGATTTTGAAGGATTGGTTATTCCTTTTTTATCCCCCAAATCGCTCAGACTGAAATACGGTTCGTATCCCAATTTGGTTAAAAATTCAGCAATTTTCTTAGCGCTAATCTGTTCAGAATCAAAAACCACCGACAATTCTTTACGACTAAAGTTCAGTTTGCTAGAAATAACCCCGGATTGAATTTGGTACAAATTTTCGAGCAAGTATAAACAGGAACTGCAATGCACTTGAGGAAGGTAGAAATCCAAATGAATTTGCGATCCTGATTTGAACTTAATGAGTTGATTGATAATTTCTTGATTCTCTAAAAAATCAAATTTATAGGTTTTTTCTTCGTACTGATCCAAGTTCACGCCCGGAGTTTGGTTGAAGTTGTAATATTCGCAGAGATTATTTTTCTCAATAATTTCATACACGCCCAAACAGCCAGAACAACAAAATTCGTGTTCATGTTTTACCAAGGGCCTACGCGTTTGAGCACCGCAGTGATAACACACACTAAAACCATTGGTCTTTTCTTTTGGGGATTCTAATACGGGGAGGTTTGTTTCTTTACTCATGGCTTTTGGATCGATTTTCTTTTCCGAATATTTTTCAGAAATGGGTTGGTTAATGGATCAATTTAGTCGCGTTTTATTACATCAATGTCGTTGTTTGTTGGAACCACAGTTAACCCTTGAATGAGAGGAATAATGGTAGATTCGGTAAAATTGAAGTAATTCAAGAATTTCAGTTCTAGTTGATGGGAGTTCATGCAATTTAATTTCTTACAATCCGACCAATTTTCTTCCATTACGTATTCGTTGCAGATATTTCTAAGATTACCAAGAATCCGATATAGTCGTTTGTGCGCCGCTCTCAAAACTTTAAACTCATTGAATTGGGTATGGCCACCTTCATGTGCACTGAATGCCGGCAAAAAAACCATATTCAGCAATCGGATCAATTTTTCAAACTCTTGTTCGAAATTGGTAACGAGAATATAGAACTGCAACTGACAAGCATCTTCACTTGGCTTAGTTTGGATATAGGCATTTAAGGAACTTATTTCCTTGCGTATTTCTGGGATCAGTACCTCATTCAAATGATGTATTGAACTCTGGATATCATTAAATTCTTTGAAATACATAATTCAGTTCTTTGCCGTTTTACAAAGTTGCAACACAATCCACAAGCGGAAAATGACTGATATTAGTCGAAAAAATGATTTTTATCATATTTGCTAAATGCGCTACATTCAAAATTTTCAATATCTTGCACTACCTAATCTACAGCTATGAACATCAAAGCAAACAAATCCTATCTCGTTGGTGGAATCATTTTGGTCGTAATTGGACTACTCTGGTTGATTCGATCCATCGGCATTGTGCTACCCGATTTTGTTATTTCTCCCCAAACTATTGTAATATTAATCGGACTTATTACTCTAATTCAATATAAATTCCAAAGTGAGGCGGGGTGGATCATTTTTAGTTTCGGCAATATCTGGATGTTGCACCGTGTAAATCCTGGACACAACATTTTATCCATAGGCACTGCGGTTATTATTTTGGGATTGGGTGTCTACTATTTGATCCGATATTATATACAATCGATCAAAGAAAGATGAGATAAACTCAATTTTTTGCTTTTTTTCATTCATTTTGTTAGTGCTTGACATTTTTGGCATGTTTTTTGCAGCTGGACAGGTGCAAAAATGGCAGAAAATTAGGATTAATACTGAATTTTTCGCCACTAAAAGTACTTATCGAAATGAAAAAAATTATCTTCTTAGCTATCTTATTTTTAAGCAGTTTAACAGCGATACAAGCACAAGTCATTGTAGATGTTAACGACTTTGTAAACAATCCATCAAAATTTAACGGCAAAACCATTGTCCTTCAAGGTGTTATTGCCAAAAGACCTTCAAACAATTCTGGTGCTGCCAATGTGGCGCCTGCTACGGTTTTAACTACTCCGGGTGCTGTAAATCCACCTACTCCTCCATCAACAGTAAGAAGTCAACCCAATGCCAATAATGCAGGCACCAACGTGAATGCTGCTCCAGTGGTTCGTTGTAGTGCACCCAAAAACTGGGAACGCTTAGAAGTTCAACTTCCAAACAACTACGATGGTTGTTTTGTCATATTCAACAAAATGGCCAATACTCTTCCAATGAACAAAGACGTTCGAATGGATATTACGGTGAAAGTAGACACTCGTTTTATGCACCGAGTTACTAAGATCAAAGTATTGCCTTAATAGTATAAAACCTTCAATCCATATATAAACATTTACAGAACATGAAAAAACTTACAACTTCATTAGCTCTTGCTTTTTTAACCATCGGTAGCATTTTCGCACAAGGTAGAGTAGTTAGCAACGTTGAATTTGCTTCTAATCCAGCTAAATTCAACGAGCAAATGATCACTTTAAACAAAGTAGAAATTGAATTGGTAGATAATACTAAACCAGCAGGACACGTGCACAGTGCACAAGCACCCGGTGCTGCAGGTGCTACTGGAATGCCGTCTGGCCCTGGTGGACGTGGCGTTGCAGCTTGCAATCCTCCAAGAAGTTTCGTTAAATTGAACGTAACTATCAAGGAAAAACCTGAATATCACGGTTGCTTCTTT
>CAMDDG010000118.1 GCA_945890895.1 Chitinophaga pinensis
TTTTCAAGTAATAAAGCAATTAATCGGATTCAAAAAAAGTATTCCAAGATCCTAATAATTATTTTACTTCTGCTTTTGTATTACTGAACTTTTTGCACGACTCATTCGCTCTGCTTCCGATTTTTCTTTGTAATCATAAAAAACAAATGAACGAATATTTCCTCGAGACTGCCAATTGACCACCAAAATATCAGAAAACGTGGCTACCACCATAATATTCCCTTTAACATTATATCGGAATTCTTGCTCGGAATTCAGACTCACATTGGTAATTTCAGTTCTAGACATATTATCGGGGTTTCGAGACTTATAGTATTGTACGCATTCCTGGAGTAATTTTTGCTTATCTAAGGCTCCTGCTTTATTCTGTGCCGACAATTTGATGGTGTTTTTCGATCCATAAGGATATTCCAATTTCAAATTACCTAGTACTTCAAGATTTTCATTCGAAAAGGGACTTGTCAAACGTTTTACTCGTAGATATTCCGCATTCATGTTCAGAGTATCCCCATAAAATCCAAACAAATACAGTAAATCTTCCATTACCATAGAACGAATTACTTCTTCATTATTTAATTCCTCTTTCTTTTCATTAAACATGGCTGTATTGATGAGATTTGATTTTACTTGGGCAGATAATCCAACCATAAACTCATCACGGTACAACTTCCAATTGAGCAATCGTGCTACTTTACCCTGTTGATCCAGTTCAATATGCGTAGGAAGTCGTTCCATTTTTGAACCTTTAAGAAACGGTTTAAGTCCTTGAGGATCCGCATAATATTGAGCATAAAAAGTATTTACTTTCAAACTATCCTCTTTAAAAACCAAATACGAAGTATCTATTTTGGTATCTAAATAATATTGATTTTCATTGGTTAAATATTGTTGGGTAATTCGTTGATAAGTAAATGTTTTAAGTGAATTGAAATCGCTGTTAAATATAACCCATTCAGGATCTTGCTTCAGAGAGTCGGGTAATTCAGAAGGTCGCGTATTTACAATTTGTGCAGAGCTATTTTGCACTAAGCTACCAATACAACTAGTTATTAGGAATAAAATTAAAGTATTAAGTTTCATGGAATATTATACGGAATGATTACTTGAATTGGTATACGTTGATTGCTTAAAATGATATAAACAGTAATGAAAAAAGCAGTGTAAATAACGCATTAAATACTCTGACTTACTTCCATTTGTATAATTGACGAAATTAACGATAAGAAGTTGTTTTCAACTCAAAAATTATATAAACAAAAAAAGACCATCGATAAACGATGGTCTTTTCTCTATTTTAATTGAAAGGATTAACCTTTCATGATTTGATCAAAAACAGCTTTGAATGCAACTGGATCGTTTGCAGCAAGATCTGCAAGAACCTTGCGATTGAAATCCAATTCGCTGGCATTCAATTTTCCCATAAACTGAGAATAGCTTACACCTAATTCACGACAAGCGGCGTTGATACGCATGATCCACAGTGCACGGAACTCACGTTTCTTAGCGCGACGGTCGCGGTAAGCATAAACCAAACCTTTTTCAACCGCGTTTTTCGCTACGGTCCAAACATTTTTTCTTCTACCGAAGTAACCTTTGGCTAACTTCAGGGTCTTTTTTCTACGCGCCTTACTGGCTGCATGATTGACTGATCTTGGCATAGTATTGTTAGTTTAATGGCTTGAGCGGCTTGCGCACTTTTAAGCTCCGGCCATGGTTTTTTATTATTTTCCTAAACGAAGCATGAATTTAACATTGCTCATATCGGCATCGGTAACGATTGCATCATTACCCAATGCACGCTTACGCTTAGTAGCTTTCTTCGTTAAGATGTGGTTCTTGAACGCTTTAAGTCTTTTCACTTTTCCGGTACCAGTAACTTTGAAACGCTTCTTAGCACTGGAGTTAGTTTTCATTTTAGGCATATTCGATGTTCTTACTTTTTAATATTTCCTTTAGGTGCAAGTAGAATAACCACTTTTTTACCTTCGCGTTTGGGTTCCATCTCTAGTTTTGCATGACCATCTTCGATCAATTTATTTGCAAATCCCATTAATAACTCAATTCCACGTTCGATAAACACAATGGTTCTACCTTTAAAAAACACATAAGCTCTCACTTTATTGCCTTCGTCTAAGAAAGAAATAGCGTGTTTAAGCTTAAAGTTAACGTCGTGCTCATCCGTGTTTGGTCCAAATCGAATTTCTTTCACCTCTTGCTTAATGGCATTGGCTTTCAATTCTTTTTGTTTTTTCTTTTGTTCGTAAAGGAACTTTTTGTAATCTGCTACTTTACAAACAGGAGGCACGGCATTAGGGCTGATTTCAATCAGATCTAAACCCAGTTCGTAAGCCATGCTAATGGCTTTATCGGTGGGATACAATCCCATTTCAATGTTATCCCCTACGAGACGCACTTCTTTTGCATCAATGCGCTCATTGATTTTGTGAGGATCTTCCTTCCTACGACTTCTGTTTTTAAATTCTGGCTTCATTCAATATTTTTTCAGCAAATTGCTGTAGTTCCATAGTTCCTAAATCTGTTCCACCATGCATTCTAACTGACACGTTTCCAGAGGCTTGCTCTTTCTCCCCTACAATAACCATGTAAGGAATTTTAGCCACCTCTGCATCTCGAATCTTCTTGCCTGCTTTCTCAGCTCTGTGATCTACGGAGGCGCGAATATCGGACTTTTTAAGCAAATTACCAACTTCTTCTGCGTAATCTGCATATTTATCTGAAATTGGCAACACGATTACTTGCTTTGGAGCCAACCATACCGGGAAGTTCCCCGCATAATGCTCTAATAAAAATCCTACGAATCGTTCATGCGTACTTAATGGAGCACGATGGATTATAATTGGACGTTCACGTTCGTTGTTTTCATTAGTGAAATACAAATCGAAGCGCTCGGCTTGAGCAAAATCCACTTGATTGGTGGCCAATGTGAATTCTCTACCAATGGCACTCCAAACCTGAATATCTATTTTGGGTCCATAAAATGCAGCTTCATCTTCTACTTCGATATAATTCACCCCCATTTTGTCAAGAACACGACGAACCATGGCTTCTGTTTTAACCCAAAGTTCGGGCATATCGATGTATTTCTTACCCAGTTTGGCTGGATCGTGTTTAGAGAAGCGCATTACATATTTATCGATACCAAATTTTTCAAAATGCTTCAAATACAAGGCATTTACACCCTGAAATTCGCGCTCAAATTGTTCCTCAGTACAATAAATATGTGCATCATTCATTTGCAAACTTCGCACACGCATCAGCCCAAATAACTCTCCACTTTGCTCATAACGATAACAAGTGCCGTATTCAGCCAATCGAATAGGCAAGTCGCGATATGATTTAGGTGTTGCAGCAAAAATCTTATGGTGATGCGGACAATTCATTGCCTTTAAATAATAATTGACACCATCAATCTCCATGGGCGGGAACATACTTTCCTTATAATAAGGTAAGTGTCCACTTTTAATATACATACTTTCTCGCGCAATATGAGGAGTCTTAACACGGAAGTATCCCGCTTCTTTCTCTACTTTCTTGGCGTAAGTTTCAAGTAGTTCAATAATGGTCCCACCATTGGGCAACCACAACGGCAAACCCGGTCCCACATCATCATCAAACGTATAAATCTCTAATTCTTTTCCCAATTTGCGGTGGTCGCGTTTTTTCGCTTCCTCCAACATCATTAAATACTCATCCAATTCCGCTTTCTTGGGGAAGGTAATTCCATAAATACGAGTTAATTGCTTATTCTTTTCATCCCCTCTCCAATATGCACCCGCTGTATTTAATAATTTTATGGATTTAATGTGACCGGTATGTGGAATATGCGGTCCGCGACACAAATCCGTAAAATTGCCTTGAGTGTAAAATGTGATTGAACCATCGGCTAAGTCTTGAATTAGTTCTAACTTGTACGGATCACCTTTCTCTGTAAAGTATGAAATTGCATCTGCTTTACTTACTTCTTTGCGCTCAAAAACACTATTGTTCTTTGCCAATTCGATCATCTTCTTTTCTACAGCTTCAAAATCATCCGCAGAAAATTTATGATCACCGAAATCGATATCGTAATAAAATCCATTTTGAATTGGAGGACCAATTGCTAATTTGATACCAGGATAAAGTGTTTCAAGTGCTTCAGCCAAAAGGTGTGCTGAACTGTGCCAATAGGTTTGCTTACCTTCATCGTCTTTCCACGTTAATAATTGCAATGAAACATCCTTCGTAATTGCAGTGCTCGCATCCACAACTACATCATTCAATTTGGCCGAAAGTACATTTCGAGCCAAACCTTCGCTAATCGACATTGCCACCTCCATAGGAGTTACACCAATAGGATATTCCTTCTTGGCACCATCTGGGAGGGTTATTACTACGTGACTCATAGATTTTTAAAGTCCACAAAGTTCGGTAAAATAGCGTGAATATCAAAGCGATTACGGGTTTTATTAATTGCGTTTTTCACAAATCTCCAAATTGTGATTTGCGTTTTTCACCAAGGTTAAATGATTGTGCTTCTTGATTTTTGTTTCATGAAAAATCACGTCCTATATAACCTAGCCACTACGCTGCTTTTTTCCCTTCTTTTTTCGGGGGATGTTAAAGCGAATGAATTCAATTTAGATGTTATTTATTCAGACACCTGTAAACCCAAAACTCCGTTAAAAAGATTGTGGAGGGATTACCTCAACGACACTTCTTGGGAAGTTTCAGATAATCCGAATAACCCAACAGATCACACAATTGTTCATTCTGAAAACGACGACTGTCACCATAATAATATGTGGAAATTATCCTACAAAATCTTAAAAAACGAACCCATTCCCCATTCTTATAAATTCCTGGGAGATTCACTAGTCAACAGAGATACGCTTTTATCAAAAATAAATTCGATGCCTTGGAACAAATACATAAAAGAGCGGTTTGTATTTTGGTATGGTGATACAGTTCGAAAATTCAAACCATTAAA
>CAMDDG010000119.1 GCA_945890895.1 Chitinophaga pinensis
TCGCAACACCAATGAGTTCGAGCATCGAGCAGATAAAAAAACCGATTCAAACTGAGTTAGAGTTGTTCGAAAAACAATTCCGACAAAGCATGAAAACTCAGGTTCCCCTGCTCGATACGATAATGACCTACATTGTTAAACGTAAAGGCAAGCAAATACGGCCTATTTTCGTTTTATATTCGGCCTCCGTCTTTGGTAAAATTAATGAAAAAACCTTTCGAGGTGCCTCTTTGGTGGAACTTCTACATACTGCAACCTTAGTGCATGATGATGTAGTAGATGAAAGTTATAAACGTAGAGGTTTCTTCAGTATTAATGCGCTTTGGAAAAATAAAATCGCCGTTCTAGTCGGTGACTTCTTACTCTCGCGTGGTCTATTACTTGCCGTTAAAAACAAAGATTTTGACTTATTAGAAATACTAAGTACCGCAGTTCAAGATATGTCTGAAGGCGAACTTTTGCAATTAGAAAGAGCGCGATTCATGAATGCAACTGAAGAGATATATTTCGATATAATACGCAAAAAAACAGCCTCTTTAATTGCAAGTTGTTGCCAAATCGGAGCAGCTTCTACGACTTCTGACCCCATATTAATAGAAAAGATGAGACTTTTTGGTGAAAATATCGGTCTCGCTTTCCAAATTCGAGATGATTTATTTGATTTTGGGGAAAATAAAAGTGGAAAACCGGCAGGACTAGATATTAAAGAGAAGAAACTTACATTACCCATAATTTATGCATTAAAAAATGCACCTTCTGATCAAGCAAAAAATATTCGAAAAATAATTAAAGGCTCTCTACCAGACGCACAAAAGATGAATCTGGTAGTAGATTTTATCCGAAAATTTGGTGGTATTGAGTATGCAACCAATAAAATGAATGAACTTCGTAATACAGCCTTTGGAATTCTTGAGGAAATCAGATCAACTAAAATCCTCAACGAAGAAAAATCCCAACACAACAATCAAAATGAGTTGAACCAACTCGTTCATTTAGTAAATTTTGTAATTGACAGAAACTCCTGATACCCATTTAAATAACACGTTTCATGAAAATCACCAATGGATCAAATAGTGCTCAGCTAATCAAAAAAAATAACTCATGGATTACTGAGAACAACAGCAATTTTCAATTGATTCCTAAAGATAACGAAACCGTATTAATCAAAACACCCAGTAACGTTTACACATTTCGTTGTTTAGCTGTAAATGCAGAAGAAAAATCGGTTACTATTCTGCATCAAACAAAAAAATACACATTTAAAATAACTGAACCACTGGATGAATTGCTCAAATCCATGGGTTTAGAAAATGCTTTAACACCAAAGATCTCTGAGATTAAAGCGCCTATGCCTGGATTGGTTTTAGATATTTTGGTTAAACCCGGCGATTCTGTTAAAAAAGGAGATAAAATTCTAATCTTAGAAGCCATGAAAATGGAAAACGCCATTAAATCTCCCATAGATGCCGTAATTTCAGAAATTCATATCACCAAAGGTACTGCTGTCGACAAAAATCAATCCCTGGTGGTATTCCATTAATCTTTATCCAATTCTATAATTTAGTGTCCCACCTGTTTCGTTCATTATCATGAAAATTCAGGTAAAACCCAACACTGTATTTTTCGTTTTCCTGAGTGTTTACGCACTCTTAGGTTTCATTAACCTTACACAATTACCAGTTGCCTGGACCGATGAAGTTTTAAATATAGACCCCGCCATTCAGTTTCATTTAAACGGGAATTTCACTTCGAAACTGTGGCCCAATCCAGGATCCGATAAAGTTTTTGCATCTTATCTCCCATTAGCACATTGGACCCACACACTTACCCTCTATCTTTTTGATTTCAACATATTCAATATTCGATTGCCCTATTTATTGATGCATTGCTTCACAATTTGGCTCTTATTTAACTATTTACAACAAAACATTCGAAACGGCAATAAATGGATACCCTTGTTACTTACTTTAGTATTTGCATTGGATAAATCTGTATTTGAAATATCACGATCTGTGCGCATAGAAGTGCCAACTATGCTCCTAATATCCATTTATTTATCACTTCAAAATAAATTAAACTTACAATTTCTACGCATATCCATTTTAGGACTTCTATCAATGGCACACCTTTTCATTTGGCCATTGGTATTTTTTTGGTTTCTTCAAGAGCTTTTAAGGTCACATTCAATTACTACTAAAACAATTTCTTTTGGGTTGGTACTCGCTCCTACCATATTATTTTTATATCAACTTGATTTCAATTTCAAAACACTAATCGAACAATTAGGTATGCAAACTCACGATCACCGAATTGTTTCTACTGATCTACAACATCATCCGCTCATCAATTCATTTTGGTATCGTTTCTTCCCACATTATCGCGAACAGCCCATCATGTGGTTGGTTTACATGACTTTATTCTTTTTATTGCCTTATTTAACCATTCGGTATAAATTATTCCGTAGAATCGACAATATCCAACTAATTGGATTCATAACCTTAACCATTGTTCTATTTTTTATTGGATCGCCACAATACCGTTACTTACCTCCTTGGTTACTACTAGCATTCATGCTTTCCAGTAAAATCCCACAAATCAATTGGCACTACAAATATCTAATGCCCATTTTGGTGATTATCGTATTTATTTCATTCCTCTCTTTCGGGGGAAGACATCTCGCTGCCTGCATTCAACGACCTCAAAGAGATGCAACCGCCATGTTAAATTTTATACATAAAAACATCCCCCAAAACCAACATAAAACCCTAATCTGGGGAGAATCCATAGGAAGCTACTATTGCAATGGTTACGTTTTAAAGTCAAAGGCGAAGGCGCAAAACCAGGTATTCGATTATGCATTGGATATATATCCTCAACACTGGAAGAATCAAAATTATGATCAAGTATTTCTCATTACACATGAAGATCAACCCCAGTTGAAACTGGTTGCTAAGTATGAAGTAAAGCCTTATTTTAAATTACCAAATTGGGCCAAATCCTTTGCTAAAGGCGGTACCTATGATGGTACCAAAATTTATCGATTAGCCCCTTGAACCGAATTAGTTAATCCATAACCAATCAATTCATCATAAGGCATTGATTGATTACGATGATAAATTAACACCATATAATTATTTTCTGTTACAGAATGAGATCCTTCAAGAGTCTTATAATCAATGGTTACACCTTCAGTTTCGGGAATTACATACATATAATTGTAAAAACCTTGCTTTAATGGAACTATCGCCTCGTACTGACTCAAATCCGAATTATAAAATAACTTAAAATCCTCTTTAATAGACCAATCTGTTAACTCACCATACAAATAGATATTCTGTTTCAAATCTGGAGAAACCAAAGTAAAATGAACAAAACAATAGTCACTTTCAATATTCACTTGATTGGGTAAATCTTTATTGTCATAAAATACACGTCCGTTATAATCCCTCCAAGTTAAATAACGATCCTGACCTCTTGATTTATCTGCAATAAGCCAAACATGTTTTTGCCCTCCTATATTCATTCTCTTTTTTACGCCGGCTTGGGCAACTTGCAAACTTCGAATATCAAAATACCTATACTCATTTATTCCATCAAATTGATTTCCAAGCATTTGATTATACTCGTATGAATTTCCTTTTATAAACTGTGGCTTTAGATTATCAATAGCCGAATTCCATTCACCATTTCGTAAAACTACAGACTTTATATCCATTTGAGGATTGGGAATGTAATAATCGCCTGAAGTCTTATTAAAAACAAAATTAACTTGTTGCTGAACTTGCCGAAATTCTACTTGATTGCTCTGAACAACATTCAATGAAACATTTCCTTTAGACCCTAAAACCATTATTCTTCGTGATAGAACGATATCAGTCTCATCAAAATTTCGGTATACTAACAGGAGAAAATTCCCAGAAATTGTAGGCTTGGTATTTTCAGAGGGCAGATTCACTTCATAGTGAGTGTACTGAGTTAATGTACCGTTAGAGAAAAATGAATTATCAATACTCTCAAATCCTACTCCGCTCAAATATTGGGTTCTTGAAATAGGTGACTTTTCCCAATTTGCATCACAATGAATTAATGTATATTGATAAAAATCGCGCTCCGAAGACAATTGATCAAAACTCAAAGTTAACTTATTTAGAGACTCATTAAGCTCTACCAATGGGAAGTTAAATCCTGCTTCATTGAGTAAAACTACAGTTCTAATATCCGATTCATAAATGGCATTCTCATATCGCAGCTCTTGATCTGTAGCACTTTTCACATTGCTCGCCAGAAGAATCATAACTATGAAAAAAAACCATCCTCTTGTTTTGATCAACATATCCAAATATAGTGGTTTACAACGTATTAAATTTACTGGTTTTCGATCCACTTCTCCATTAACTCGTCTAATTCCAACTGAAACTCTCCCATTTTAACGGTTAAATCTCGATGTTCTTGTGTTAAACCAACTAATTTATCTGAATCTGTAGCTATTTCTGGACTCGACAATTCCATTTCAATCTCTGAACATTTTCGTTTTAATGCAGTTATTTCCATCTCCAATTTTTCCATATTCTGTTCTAACTTTTTCAACTGATTCTTGGATAATTCTCCCGAACCACTCGATACTGAATTACCACTTGGATTCAAGTTAGATGAACTCTGGCTATTTGAAACAGAAACATTTGAATTGGCATTTGAATTCGAAACATTGGGTCCTAAATTTTCTGATTTTGAACCCATGGAATCCCCCTTGGAATTTTTACTTTCTCCCGATTGCGTTGAATCCGTGGCAGAAACTGATGAACTCGATTTATTGGAATTCATCGGAATCGTGGTATCTACCACAGGTCGTTTTGCCATCCATTCATTAAACTCATCATACGTTCCTGGGTATTCTTTCAATTTTCCATT
>CAMDDG010000120.1 GCA_945890895.1 Chitinophaga pinensis
GAAATCGACAAAACCATTGATCATCTTCAAAAAACAAAAGAGGCGTTATTATCGTCTGAGAACAACTTGAGGTTGGCAAACAACAAAGCGGAGGATTTAACCATCAAGAAGTTAACTCGTAACAACCCAACGATGACAGCAAAGTTTGATGAGTTGAATCAAAAAAACGACAACTAAACATTCTCACCCCAATTCGCTAACTCTTCTTCTGACCACAACTCGGGGAAGAAAATACGGCGTTGGTATTTGGGGAGCATGTATTTCTGCCAGTTACTTCCACCCGTAGCAGCTGCATTACCTAAGTATTTTGCAGCGGCGTTGTAGTGAGCCATTACCCAAGTTACATTCACGGTATAGTCGTAATGGCGCATGGCTGCAACCAATTCTGGATTGGATTTAACCGATTCGGGTAGTTGCTTGAATTTTGACCACAAGTTGCGGGTGTTGTAATGCTCCATTTTACGCAAGAACTCGGGTTTGGAGCGACGTTCGATATTGGTCAGCAAGGTGTTTTTCTTGCCTGTTTGATGGTCTTTTCCTGCTGCTTGCCAATACAAATGCTCATAAGCGTGCTCGTAGGGTGTATTTCGATCAATCGTTGCTCTGAATCGAATATCGATCAAATTGATCAACTCGGTTGAAGCAAACTCAATCTCGCGGTATTGTGCGCTTTGGAAACCACTTGCTGGAGTTAATGTATTCCTAAACTTCATGTATTGTTCCTTCTCCATTCCATCTCCCATGATGGTAAACGAGGAAGACAACATATCGAAGTAACGAGAAACACGACTCAATTTTTCAGTGAAAAACTCCGGTGAAACTTCATCTTTTTCGCTCACTTGATTGATTTCCCACAAAATCATTTTGAACAACAACTCATTGATTTGATGGTACATGATAAACACCATCTCATCGGGTTGATTGGTGCGCTGCACCTGCAAACTCAACAATGCATCGGGAAGAATATAATCCCAATATGTGATTGGATTTGCATACACCAAACCCTCTAAATGAGTGTCGGGATTTTGATCAATGGCTTTATACTTCTCATCAATTTGCGATAAAAGAGTATCCCTCAACGTGTTTTCCATAGCTGCACAAATTTAACAGATTCTAGATACAAAAAGTAAATTACAACGTACCTCTTCGGGCTTGCTCCGCTTCAATCGATTCGAACAATGCTTGGAAGTTCCCTTTACCGAATGATTTAGCCCCCTTACGTTGAATGATTTCAAAAAACAAGGTAGGACGATCTTCTACGGGTTTGGTGAAAATCTGAAGCAAATATCCGTCCTCATCGCGATCCACCATGATTCCCCATTTTTTCAACTCTTCCAAATCTTCTTCAATGATTCCCACTCGATCTTTTACGGTATCGTAATAGGTTCCTGGAACGTATAAAAACTCTACACCGCGTCTTCTCATTTCAGAAATGGTGTGAACAATATCATCGGTAGCCACGGCAATGTGTTGACAGCCGGGACCGTTATAAAAATCCAAATACTCTTCTACTTGAGATTTCTTTTTGCCTAAAGCAGGTTCGTTGATGGGGAATTTAATGCGTCCGTTTCCGTTCGACATTACCTTACTCATCAAAGCCGTGTACTCGGTAGAAATATCCTTATCATCGAAGGTAATCAAGTTGGCAAATCCCATCACTTGGGCATAGAAAGTCGCCCATTGATTCATGGCTCCCAATTCCACATTTCCCACCATGTGATCGATGTATTTCAAGCCCACGGGTTCTGGCTGGTATTCGGTTTGCCACTTCTCAAATCCGGGCAAGAAAACTCCTTGATAATTCTTGCGTTCCACAAAAATATGAACGGTGTCACCATAGGTGTGAATTCCCGAACGTACCACTTCTCCAAAGGCATCTTTTTCTACTTGGGGTTGCATGTAAGATTTAGCACCTCTTTTGGTGGTTTCTTCATAAGCACTGCGTGCGTCATCTACCCAAAGTGCAATCACTTTCACCCCATCGCCATGTTTACGAATATGTTCTGAAATTTCACTATTGGCATCAAAGGGAGTCGTTAAAACCAATCGAATTTTATCTTGAACTAAAACATACGAAACTCTGTCGCGCACTCCTGTTTCCAATCCGCAATACGCCAATTCTTGGAATCCAAAAGCCGTTTTATAAAAGTGAGCAGCTTGTTTGGCATTTCCTACATAGAGTTCTACGTAGTCCGTTCCATTAATTGGAAGAAAATCTTCGGCCTTATCAAACAACTTTTCACCGCTATAATCAAAGTTTTTTACATTTGTTAAATCATTATTTATCATATCTTTATTTATTATTATTTATATATTTTGTTTAATATTTTAATTTTCACCTGGTGTAATGATTTGGCTGCTTGATGTATTTCAAAATTGAAATTCAATCAACACCCGTTGAACCTTGAAACTCATCCCTTCATCCAAGATT
The DNA here is from genome assembly GCA_945890895.1 of Chitinophaga pinensis. Taxonomy (GTDB): domain Bacteria; phylum Bacteroidota; class Bacteroidia; order NS11-12g; family UBA955; genus VMCP01. The sequence continues at coordinate 2,432 of CAMDDG010000120.1, forward strand.
GGAAATAATCTTTCACTTCGTATTTCAAGGCTTCTTTGGTAATTTTCAACGGATTGAACGGATCGATCATAACCGCTAATTCACCCGTTTCCTTTTTACCAATGCTGCGCTCAATAGCTCCAGGATGCGGTCCGTGAGGAATTCCCCCGGGATGAAGCGTAAACTGTCCCTTTTGAATATTGTTCCGGCTCATGAAATCACCATCCACGTAATACAAAATTTCATCCGCATCTATATTGCTGTGGTGATACGGTGCTGGAATAGCGTCGGGATGGTAATCATACATACGCGGCACGAAAGAACATACCACAAAGTTGTGTCCTTCAAACTGTTGATGAATGGGCGGCGGCATGTGAATTCTACCGGTAATGGGTTCAAAATTGAAAATTGAAAATGCATACGGATAGTTGTAACCATCCCATCCCACCAAATCAAAGGGATGTGTTTCATACACATACGGATAAATCAAACCGCGCTTCTGAATGCGAATCTCGAAATCGCCCTTTTCATCATGCGTTTCTAAACCATAAGGCAGTTTGAAATCGCGCTCGCAGAAAGGTGAATGTTCCAAATATTGTCCAAATTCGTTTCTATACCGCTTGGGTGAACGAATCGGACTGTGCGATTCAATGAACAAAATTTTATTTTCAGAACTATCAAACTCCAATTGATACACGGTTCCACGAGGAATAATTACATAATCACCGTACTCAAAATCCACGGTTCCGTAGGCAGATTTCATTCTTCCCGAACCTTTATGTATGAATAACATTTCGTCGGAATCGGAATTTTTAAAGAAATAATCCGTCATGGATTTCGTGGGACAAGCGATTCCAATTTGCATATCGTCGTTTACAAAAAACACCTTGCGGCTCTCGATGTAATCGTCGTTGGGTTCGACATCGTATCCCAAAAAACTCAAGCATTGCAGATTGTCTTCGATGGCAACTTCGGGACGTTTATTGATGGGTTCACCCACTTTTTTCACCATGGTTGGGGGATACAAATGGTACAACAACGATGATGTACTTGAAAATCCCTCAGTACCAAAAAGTTCTTCGTGATACAGGTTTCCGTTGGGTTGACGGAATACGATATGTCGTTTATGGGGGATGTTACCGGCTCTAAGATATATACTCATGCCGGCAAAATTATTGGGGGTAATTAAATTAAAATGTGATGCGCATCACGGTGTGTCCCCGTGTGCAATTTTCTCCAAACTTTTTTGATCTTGAATACGAATTTTTTTACCCACCAATTCAATGATACCCTTATTTTTAAAATCGTATAAAATTCGGGTGGCTGTTTCGCGGGAAGTTCCTGCAATATTGGCCAACTCCTCTCGGGTTAATGAAATATTCAAACATCTTGAATCCGGATCCAATCCATATTCCTCCAACAATTGAAGCAAGCTTAGAGCAACGCGATCTTTTACTTTGTTATGAACCGAATGCGTTACTTTTAGTTCCAATTCCTTCAATTCATCGGACAATAAATGCGCCACCTTTAAGGTAAGCTTTGCATTGGTTTCCAACATGTTATAGAAAGCATCTTTAGGTACAAAACAAATATGCGAATCTTCTACAGCCACCGCCGAACAGGAATAAGCATCGTTGCCGAGGATGGCCCGATGTCCCATAATGTCACCATCATTAATCAAATGTACAATTTGTTCTTTTCCATCATCTCCCAATTGAGCTACTTTAATTTTTCCCGAAAACACACAAAACAACCCTTTGGGCAAACTTCCTTCTTGAAAAATTAAATCGCCTTTTTTATAGGCGCGACAATGCTTGCTTTGATTCAGATTTTGGATTTCTTCATCACTTAAATTGGCAAAACTGGATTCCAAGCGCGAGCGACAAGTACTGCAATTATACGCCTCTTGATCCAATGATTCCATAACGTGAATATAAAGCAAATTTGTGTTTTTCCAACCTTAGATCTTCTAAACAAACAACTTCAGATTAATGAAAGCAATGCAGTTTCTATTAATCAAGTCATAAGTTTAACAACCTTCTGAATGCAATTCTTCGCCTCTCAAATGTCCCCATGTTTGTTGCGAAATGGGTTTGGGTTGGCCTTTTCCAGACGCTTTGGTAGAAAACAACACCCCTGAAAGATCCACATTGGTATATTTATAGCTGTTATCGATGATCCAATCGGGCAATTTATCTCCATCCAAATCACCCACAAACAAAAGGCGCACTTGTCCATCGTCGAAATAAGGAATATAGGAAAGTTCAGTTTTGAAAATATCGCGTACTCCTTCAATTTTAACATCCAATTCAAGTATGTAGTCAAACTCAACAGGTCGGTCATTTTCCATACCCTTTCTGGCATACGCATTCAAACGATAAAATTGTTCGCCAATATAGAATCCCGTGCTTTTTCCGGACTCCAAATTGAATCCATAGTCGAACTCATTTTTGATGTTTTTCACTTCCTTTTG
>CAMDDG010000121.1 GCA_945890895.1 Chitinophaga pinensis
GAATCATTGTATGATTGGATCCAAAGTTGTAATTTTATCTCCATGATTAAATCCACTGCTCACCACGATGAAAAAATTGCTCAAATAACGTTCGCTTCCGTTTATCCTCATTATGTAAACAAAATTGCAAAAAAGGGAAGAACCGAAGATGAGTTGTACGAAGTTATATCCTGGTTAACCGGTTTTTCAAGTGCAGAAATAGATCAACATATCCAAACTAAAATTACATTTCGAGAACTATTTTCGCATGCCAAAATACATCCCAATGCCGCAAAGATTACTGGGTTGATTTGTGGTTACCGGGTAGAAGAAATTGAAAATCCACTGACTCAACAAATCCGTTATCTCGACAAATTAGTAGATGAATTAGCACGAGGCAAATCCATGGAAAAGATACTTCGAAGTTGATTTGCAATTGAAATTTCTGAAAGAATATCTATACAAAGTGGATTATCTGAACACGATGTTTTTTGTTACATGGATAGAAATCAATTTGGCATATTAAAGTGATGGTTTAAATCTGATTGGCATGAACCGATACTGTGGGTTCAGATTTCATTTTAAAGTAGGCTATGATAATTAACGCAAGCCCTAAAAATTCAGTTACATAAAGGACTTCAACATAGCCCATACGAGTGAAACTTCCACCTATACCGGGTAAAATAGCGCCCAAAGCAATTAATACATTACCCCAAAATCGAGTACTGGTTCCCGTTTTTTTGAAATATTTAACAGCCGAAATTAAAGCCCCTCCAACTAAAAAGGCCACTGCATAGATATTTATAAACGGTGAAAAAAATCTGACCCATTGCCAAACAAAAACTTTGCCCGACATTCTTTCGGGTTCCACCAATTCAAAATTAATCGGCGATTTCAGTACAAATATGGAACTTAAAACAACCGCAGTTATCAGTACCACCGATAAGACGTGAGCAATTTTTTTCTTTACCAATAAATAAACAGATCCTTGTGCTAATGGTGCTCCACCCAATAATGCTCCTGTAATATACCACCATCTAAAGTTGGTTTCATTCCAGCCAAATAGGGTATTATAGCTTTCGGTAAATGTTCCAGCCCCGTAGGTTAAAACGCCAATAAGCCACCATAATATATAAGTTGCCTCTGGTTTTCTTCGATAATGTTTGTAAAGGATATACGAAAAAATCAAAGACAAAAAGAAGGTAAAAATGGGAATAAAATATATGTATTGCATGGGTTTAAATTATAAAAATATCAACTGCAAATATGGACATTAGTATGTTTGTGTTTGTGTCATATTTATGTCTGCGTATTAGATCAAGAACCTGTAAGAAATTTTTTCGTATTCTTGCATTTACTTTTTGAAGAATAAGCGTATGTAGTGCCATGTTTTATGTAAAATCAATACTTAAGCAAGCGCTGCTATTCATTTTGTTTGGTTCAATGACTCGTTTGTGGAGTCAGCATTGTCAATATGATTTTGTAAAACTTATAGGGTTGGTTCCTTTTTCGGGGGACACACAAAATGTAGTGAAAGGCCTTGAAATAAAGGTAGCTTTTCACACAACAGATAAGCCTTTGGACCCGCGATTGATATTTGATTCACAGTATAAATATCCCTCGGAAAACAAATATACGAATAAAGTAATTGGTGGTTTTGTGCGTTTTGCCATGCAACAGAATGGACAGAATTTTCCATTTACCCAAAATCATTACACAGGAATGTTCAACGTTGGACAAAAAGATCCAAGTAAATTCTATATAATGATTCGAGACACTGATGGGGAACTAAATGGTGGTTTTTTTGGAACTCGAATTATCGAAATCGAGTCTAAAAAACGCCAAGACGGATACGATACGGTTTACATGATGAATCGATTAAAACAGATGGATTCATTCGATGTTCGATTGGGAAAATACCCATATGTCTTTTTGTGTGGAACCCATCCAGAAACGAATACGACAATGAGTAGTTATAAGCCCATTTTTATTAATTTACTCGATCGTTTAGAAACCTTCGATACTGCTGAAAATAAGGAATTCGCTGATATCCAATTTGAAAAGTGGAAAGGAAATCACGGTATTTGGGAAATTGTAAGTCGACAAAATTCTATGCAACTGGAATCCAATTTTTACAATTGGTATGTAGATTCAAGTTCAAATAAGAAAGAGTGGAGATGTGTAAAATCGAATTTGTGCTGGCACGTGTTTCCGCATTCAGAACGAGTGGATTGTGTAACCCAAGAATTCAAAAATAATCAATGGATTCAAACCCATGCCATTCACGGTTGCGAATAGCTTTTTGCAATCGGGTAATTAGCAATTAATTGCAAAGAACTCGAACTCTAATTTTTATAGATGAAAATTAATATTTGTTTAAACAAATAAATTAGTAACTTTGTAATGTGATTGTTTTTAAATCGGGTCGAAGCCGAATTGAAAATCGAAGTAAAGTCAATTAGAATTAGAAATTGGATTTGTTTTAAAGTTTTAGATTGATTGAGTTTGATCGAGATTATTGGTTTCAAGAATAAGTTGAATTATGAATTATAAAACAATAAATCAAGTAGTTACAGCAATATTTTTTCTGATTGGTTATTCTCAAAATATAAGTGCGCAGGAGAAAAGTAATCGTGCCAATTCAATGAATTCAATAAAATCGAGAAGCAGTTCACAACCGTCTAAATTAGATAAAAATAAAAATATGATACAAAATGTGAATCCCTTGATGTGTAATCCCGATTCCGGAATTTGTGAATTTCCTCAAGACACTCAGAAGTATGAAAACGAGCAGTTTATAAAGGCATCATCAGATAACTCATCCCCCGAAAAAGAGAAAAAAGCTATAAAAATTATTTATTTTACGGATCCCATTTGCTCTTCCTGTTGGGGAATTGAACCCCAGCTGAGAAAATTGAAATTGGAATACGGTGATGAGTTTCAAATTGAGTACAAAATGGGTGGATTGCTTCCCGATTGGAGTTATAACAGCGGTGGAATAAGTAAACCATCCGATGTGGCACATCATTGGGATGAGGTGAGTCTTTATTATCAAATGCCCATAGACGGAGATATCTGGTTGGAGAACCCATTATCGTCATCTTATCCACCATCCATAGCCTTTAAAGCAGCACAAATTCAGGATGGGCAGAAGGCCATTGTTTTTTTAAGAATACTTAGGGAAATGGTCTTTTTGGAGAAAAAAAACATTACTGAAAATAATCATATTCGTACAGCAGCCCAAAAAGCAGGTTTGGATCCTGATAAACTGTTGAGAGATATGACGGGTAAAGGATTAGAACTGTTTAGTGCAGATCTTCAATTGGCACAATCGATGTCTGTGCGAGGATTCCCAACTTTAATATTAAATAATTCAGTATATCAAACCGAACGAATATATGGTTTTAAACCGTATTCGTTATTTGAAACAGCCATAAATAAATTAGCCCCTCTTGCTCAAAAGAAGGGCTATTCTAAAGATTGGATGTCCCTGTTTAGTCGTTATTCAACCTTAACCTTACGGGAATTTTCCGAACTATCTGAATTGGATAAGGAACAATCAAAATCCATTCTAGACGATTTGGTTACAGAAAAAAAGTTGACCGAATTGAAAACAAAGAATGGTTCCTTGTGGATTTTAAATCATTAAATTGAGTCATTAGAGATTCTTTCAATTTATCTTTAGAACTCTAATATTAATGATTCCTTAGCGATGTTGCTCAATTGGCATACATTCCGAACAATTTGGCATGGATTTCAATTAATCGACTTCAATTGCCAATTTTTAACTTCAATTCTGCTCAATTGGCATCCATTCCGAACATCCGCTTCAATTCTGGACATCCGCTTCAATTCGGTTAAAAAGTACCACCGAACAAGATTCTCCAAAAACTGAAATCAATGATTTTAACCGTTCCAATCGAATGTTGCCAATGATATAACTACTTGATTCTCGCGTAAGTCGTTCCTGAGTATTTTGGAAATAGGAATCAACCGAAATTTCCGTTTTGGACGGAAATCGAAAAAGTACCTTAAATTGGATATCTTCGGTAATGCCAGAAGCATTTTGAGCGATATTTCTGAGCTTTTTATACTCGTATTTATAGTCGTAACTGAGTGCGGAAATATCAGAAATTACGGCAGATGCAGTGGGATATGCGCCTGCACCTTTTCCTACAAAGAACTGATAATCACTGAAGAAAGACTTGGTCTTTATACCGTTAAAAACATCGTTGACAGCGTAAATGGGATCAGAATCTTCCACAAATTTGGGTAAAACCCAAGCGCCAATTTCACCGGATTTTAATCGAGTTGCCACGGCAATGAGTTTGATTTTGAATTGTTTTTCTTTAGCATATTGAAGTTCTAAATCTCCAAGTCGATCAATGCCCAAATGAAAAACGTCTTCCGGTTTTACTACGACTCCAAAAGCATGTCCGATGAGTAAAATTAGTTTAAATTTGGCATCGAATCCACCGGTGTCCATGATGGGATTGGATTCAGCAAACCCCAATTCTTGGGCCTTTTTCAGTGCAATCTCAGGTGAAATTTGGTACGAATCAATTTGGGATAAAATATAATTGGTTGAGCCATTTACAATGCCTTCTACATGTTCCAAAAGGTCATTATCATAGTATTCTTCTAAATTTCTAATGATCGGAATGCTGGCACAACATGCAGCTTCATAGAGCAATGAAGAACCGGTTTGTGTTTGTAGTTCTAAAAGTTCATCGAAGTGTTCGGCAATCATTTTCTTGTTAGCCGATACGACTGATTTACCGGCAATTAGCGACTTTTTCACGATTTGAAACGCAGCTTCTGAATCATCAATAAGTTCCACAATGGTGTTGATTTCTGAATTGTAAATGAGTTCATCCGCTTCAGTTGTAAAAAACGATATGG
>CAMDDG010000122.1 GCA_945890895.1 Chitinophaga pinensis
AGTGGTTCTATGGGCTTCATCACAGATTATCAAGTCAAATTCAGGAAATCCATTTTCCATCAATTTTTTCTGTGATTTAGAAATTACATCAATGGATTGATAGGTAGAAAACACTACGGTCATTCCTTCTTGATTTCTTGCCTTAATTCGGTTAAATTGTTCTAAAACTTGTTCAACATCGGTAGAAGCAGGATATGCCAATTCATCCAAACGATCCGTTTCGGTGTCTTCATTTTTCCCAATTCGCTTGGATATTTCAGGATCCGAACAAATACAGATTGCGTGAATATGGGTTTCAGTATCCGATTTCCATTCCCGAAGTGTTTGACCTAGTAGGGCAATAGAAGGAACTAAAAACAAGACAGTTCCTTTTTTATTGGTTTCGTTTTCAGCAATTCGGAGTGCCGTAAAGGTTTTTCCAGTTCCACAAGCCATAATTAACTTTCCTCTGTCATTAGAAGAAAAGTGTTCGTTGGTGTTATCGAGTGCTGTTTTTTGATGGTCACGAAGGGATTTTTTGGGTAATAAGGCATCCCTTCCGTAAATGTTGTTGTATAACTTTTCCCAATCAACATCGGAATTTTCTAATCTTTGTGGAAGTATATTAACAAATTCGGCGATTTGATTTGAGGTTTTTTTCTGAGCATTTACACCCAAATTGGCAGTAGAAACGAAACACAGAACTGAAAAACTAACTTTTTTTCCTGAGTCATCCACAAATTGTCTATAACCTTCAGATATTAGCCCTTCAACTATTTTTTTAGATAGTGGTTTTGAATCATCATAAAACTTACACTGTATTGCCCAATACTCTCCATCTTTAGTGTATGCGACCATATCAATCCCTAAATCGGGTCCAAATTGATTTTTATATCTGAAATCCCTCCAAAGTTCAACATATTCAAAGTCATCACGATATACAGAATCAGTTAAAAAGAACAACTGTATCATTCTTTCAAACTTGTCACCTAAAGCATACTTGTTATCTCCAGAATCTTTCCTTATTTTGTCTATAATGGCTTGAAAATTCATATATAAAAATTGAAGTTGTGAATATACTGAATAAATTACCTCACTTTAATTCCTTCCAATACTTCGCTAAAATCGGTTTTGCGAAAGAAGTTTGTCCATTGGATTACTATTGTTCTTCCACAAATAACCGCAAATCAATACAATCCTGCAACCTAATGACCTGAATTGTCGGGAGGAATTTTCAATAAAAGATTAATTGACCTTTATTGTCGTAGAATAAGTTTACTTTTATATACGATTATAAACCATGAAGAAACTTATATTACCCACACTTTTTCTAACCAACATCCTTTTTGGACAATTAACTTACGTTGATAATTTCGATGGGGTTTATCCTTATTCTGGAGCATCAACATTTAATTTCGACATTAATAGTGATGGTCAAAATGATATTCGGTTATGGCGCTTCTCTTCAACTTCCTCTGTAACATGCAATGGCACATCCTCACTTGCTAAATATGCTTGTTTCAGAGGACTTACCAACACCTACGGACTAAATTTAATGAATGGGAATGGTTCAAGTATAATCGGGATTGATTGCACAAATGACACGTTAAATATCAATGAAAGTTGGAACGAATATTCTTTATTGTTTAGAGTAACGCAATTTCCAAATGGAATTTGTGAAAATATTGGTTATGGGACTCATAAACAAGGGTTTAGGTTGATTTTAACGAATCCTGTAAATGGCGCTCTAGGTTATAAATATGGATATATAAACTATACACTTACTAATGTGGGTGATATTATAATCCACGATTGGTATTATGAAAACACTTTCAATGTTCCAATCGTAGCAAATTCACAGTTGCAATATCCGTACGATGGTAACTGTATCCATTACGATACGGTCACGGTACAGGATACCTTGGTAACCCAAATATACGATACCATTACAACCCACATCAATGTGTATGATACGGTATTGGTTTCTGTAACGGACACCTTAATAATTAATACCACATTGAACCTTCCGGCACCCAATAATAACAATGTGGTAAAAGTCTATCCGAATCCAGCGAGCGACCACATCACCATCGATAATGGTAATTTCGCACTTATGTCAGGATACACGCTCAAGATTGAAAACACAGCGGGTCAACAAGTATTTAATTCCGTCATTAATCAATCGCAATTTTACTTGGATATCAGCACATGGACTGGAAATGGGATGTATTATATACACCTTATAGATCCTCAAAACAACACTGTTACAATCCGTAAGATTGTAGTTCAGTAGATGTTAGATCATCAACTTTTCCATAATGTGGAGAAGTTGTCTTTCAAATATTCCCGAGGGTAGTTCCTGTGTGCATCCGTTTGTAGAATTAATCCTCACCCCAATAGCGTAAAACTTCTCCTCATAAAAACTCTGTAGGAATTTATTTTTCCAATAACGGGGTCGTATTACGAGCGTGGGTATTAAGAAATTCTAAAAGCAGATGGGGTTTATCACTAAATCTTTTTTCAATTTTATACTCCATTTGTTTCTCGTGTAGTTCAATTTGTCCTATTAACGTTTTTCTTTCAAACTCACATTCAAGAAATAATTTGTTGCCAACAAGCGAAATAACACTCATTTTTTTCAATTTATACTTGGAATGTTTTAATAAAAAACCATCCTTCAAATAAATTAATCTTCTTGAGGCATCGATCTCACTAAATTTACTATGAAACATGAAACGCCAAAAGAAACAAAAAAGGATCATTGAATAACCCATTAATGCATGTTTGTCACTCTTACTTAAAATCATGCTAAATACACCAAGAAAAACAAAAAACATTATCATAATTGTATGAAATGTTAATGATAACTTATCCTTTAAAGAAATACCTCGACCAATACATTCCCCTTCAACTGGCGGTTCAAAATTCAGTTCCATTTTGTTGTGTTTTTATGGTAAATATAAATTTTAATTTCAATTTCTTGAAAGGACGGACAACACCTCACCCCAACATTTTGAATTTCTCCCCCATTTTTTGGGTGTAATCGATGCCTAATTTTTCAAAATCTCGGTAATTGTATCTTTCCCACCAAAAGGTTGTGTTGCTTTTACATTGTGGCTTCAAGAACTCCATCAAGAGGTCATTTTGTTTAATTTGGCACCATATCTCGTCCTTGGTAATATCAAGGGAAGACTGGACCAGAAAATGCGTGTGAAATGAGTTTATTTTGCTTTTGGAGTCATATGAGGGCTCAATCGAGTAGTACAGTTTGATTTTTTTATCAAGTTTTTTTAAGATTTCAAAAACGAGTTGAATAAGGTGCTCATTGGTTGATTCGTCCGCATCTTTTGGTGTGATGTTGGCGAAATAATTCCATGTGAGGAATTTAATGTGCTTGGTCAGTTTATTTAGGTCTTTGGGAGTTCTTTGGAGCATGAATACATCCTCACAGATTCTTCCCTGATAAACTAACTTATTGTCCGAAGTGTTCGCGGTGTAACCACTCAACTCAGGATGGGAGAAAGATTTTCGTTTTCGATAAAAGGTAGTAGAAGATATTCCAAACATATCTATAATTTGTTTTTTATTTAATCCCCACTGTACCCTACTGTTATTCTGATATATGTTTTTATTCATTTCATTTTTCATATTATCTTAATTAATTCATTTTTTCTATTAATCATTATTATAGGGTATAGGAGGTCCATTGTGGGGATACCCCAATCGAAGTGTCTTTTCAAAGTATAATTGATTGATTTTGAAATGTCAAGTTTCTCACTTAGAATTCGACAAGAAATAATTACTTCCCCACAAATCCAATAGATAAAAAAGGGTACATGCAGATTCAATAAAAACAATACTCCTGTCCCCGCTACTAGGTTTACCTGGGTTGAAAAACTCAGGTTTTTTTTATGCTCAAAAGGGGATTTGTAATCACTTTCCAATACCCAAAAAATTCTCCCAAAAACATGCTATATTTGGTTAAAAATATAAGACCATGTACAGGTACGCTTTTCTTTTGCTATGTCTATTGGGTATGAAAACCTCATTCTCTCAATCCAAGAAGGAACAGATTGAAATTTTAAATAAAAGAGTGGACAGTTTAACTCAAGTAGTATCGTCGAAAGATAAAAGAATAAACGATCAAACTTCCCAGATTAACTCTTTAAATTCAAACATTACTTCCCTAGAGGGTATGATTACGTCGCTCAATTCGAATGTTAGCAAATTAAACAGTGAAGTACAAACTCTGTCCTCGGATTCTAAAAACAAACAACAAGAAATAAATCAAAAAAAGGACGAAATCAATCGATTGAAAGACAGTTTAACATTTGTTTCTAAAAACAAACAACAAGAATTAAATCAAAAAAAGGAGGAAATCAATCGGTTAGAACTTCAAATCAAAACGAAATCAGATAGTTTAACGCTCTTAAAGGGGGAGTTGGAAAAACTTAAACCCGTTGTTAAGCCGGTTGTTAATAACACTCCGGTAAAAAACACTCCATCTGGACCTTACAAGACCGTAACCATTGGAACTCAAGAATGGATGACTAAGAATTTGGATGTTTCAACCTTTAGAAACGGAGATCCCATTCCTGAGGCAAAAACGGATGGGGAGTGGAAAAGAGCAGGAGAAAACAAACAACCCGCATGGTGTTATTACGACAATGATGTAAAAAATGGCACCAAATACGGAAAACTTTACAACTGGTATGCAGTTAACGATGCAAGAGGTTTGGCGCCAAGCGGTTACCATGTACCCACGGATGAAGAATGGACTATTTTGACTGATTATTTAGGCGGTGAAGATGTTGCCTTTGTTGGATCAGCAACAAAAATGAAAAGTACCAGTGGATGGGAAAGTTATGGG
>CAMDDG010000123.1 GCA_945890895.1 Chitinophaga pinensis
TGAAATTTTCCTTTAAAAACGATGCTTTTTCGCGTGGATTGGGATTACAAGCGTGATCCCACTGGGTTTTGGTGCAGTAGTATTTAGCATTTTTGAACGCCGGTGTATAACCGCTATTTTCATCCCCCGAAACCGCTCCACCGCAATGATCAAAGTGCAAATGCGTCAATAAAACGTCGGTAATATCGTCGAACGAATAACCCAAATCCCCCAAAGAACGCTCCAAAGAATGATCGCCGTTGAGGAAGTAATGTCCGAAGAATTTCTCCGATTGCTTATGCCCTATTCCCGTGTCAATCAGAATCCTGCGCTCGCCCGTTTCTACCAACAAACAACGCATGGCCCAGTTGCACAAATTGTTTTCATCTGCGGGATTCATGCGATTCCACAAGGTTTTGGGAACGACGCCAAACATGGCTCCGCCGTCTAATTTGAAATTTCCGGTGTGTACAACGTATAGTTTCATATTGGAGTTCATTCGGGGTAATCGGTAATTATTGATTTAAATCGTATGTTAGGTGAAGTGGTTGCAATCAAATCGAATGGCAGCAATTAAAAATCGCCGTAAACGTCGGTCAATGCTTCGCATCCAGTTTCGGTAATCAATACTGTGTGTTCAAATTGAGCGCTCAATCGTCCGTCGATGGTTCGGGCTGTCCAGCCGTCTTTGCGGTCGATTTTGCAGCGCGCTTTTCCCGCGTTAATCATGGGTTCGATGGTAAAAATCATGCCTGCTTTCAACACCGGTCCGGTATTTTTATCCGCGATATGAGGAACATCGGGTTCTTCGTGGAATTTGATTCCCACCCCGTGTCCGCAGAACTCATACACCACGCTGTAACCGTGCTTGTGAGCGTGCTCCGCAATGGCATAACCCACGTTGCCCAAATGCGCGCCGGGATTACATTCTGCCATCCCCAAACGCAAACATTCCTTAGTAGTATCTACCAGTTTCTGCGCATAATCGCGCGGAGTTCCCACGTAATACATTTTGCAGGTATCCCCGTAAAAACCGTTTAAAATGGTGGTCACGTCGATGTTCACGATGTCGCCATCTTGCAAAACCGTTGCGTTGGGCACACCGTGACAAACCACGTCATTGGGCGAAATGCACGAAGCATGTTTGTACCCTTTATATCCTTTGGTGGCGGGAAGTGCCCCGTTATCGCGCACGAATTTCTCGATCAGCGTGTCCAATTCCAGGGTGGTAACGCCGGGTTTTACAAAGGGTTCAATGTATTTCAATGTGGCCGCAGCGAGTTTGCTGCTAGCTCGGATGCCTTCAATTTGTTCGGGTGTTTTTATCTTAATACTCACGTTGTTTTTTCTAAATAAATGGGACTGAATGAACTGCCACACTGCGTTAATCATGCGCCAAGGCTTGAATGATATCTTGTTTGGTTACAATATGCCAGTTTCCGCCCATATCCATAAACAAACACGCGTTATTGCTTTCGTTGATGCGCTTGGAAATGGAGTCAATGCTGTCGGAAAACGACACAATGGGGTACGGAGTTTGCATCAGATTTTTCACGGGGGATTCCATCAATGCTGAGTCCGTTAACAATTTTTTGTATAAATAATTATCATCGATGGAGCCTACAAATTCCATTTTTTCGTTCACCACGGGCAACTGCGAAATATTGAATTGCTGCATTTTCTTGAATGCCGCATTGCAGGTGTCGGATTCCAAAATAGAAACCAACGGATAATCTTTATGATTTTGGATCAAATCCAATGCCGTCAATTTGGGTTTTTCGGGAAGGAAACCGCGATCACGCATCCAGTCTTCGTTGAACATTTTGCCCAAATAACGAGTTCCGTGATCGTGGAAAATCACCACCACCACATCACCTGCTTTGAACTTGGAAGCAACCTGCATCAATCCAGCCATGGCAGAACCGGCACTGTTTCCAGCAAAGATTCCCTCTTCGCGGGGAATTCTGCGCGTCATCACGGCAGCATCTTTATCGGTTACCTTTTCAAAATGGTCGATCAATGAAAAGTCCACATTGGCAGGAAGAAAATCTTCCCCAATCCCTTCTGTGATGTACGGATAGATTTCATTTTTATCGAAAATTCCGGTTTCCTTGTATTTTTTGAACACCGAACCGTAGGTATCAATACCAATTATTTGGATGTTGGGATTCTTTTCTTTGAGGTATTTAGCGGTTCCGGAAATGGTTCCCCCGGTACCCACACCCACCACCAAATGGGTGATTTTTCCTTCGGTTTGTTCCCAAATTTCGGGACCCGTTTGTTCGTAATGCGCCTGAGAATTACTCAAGTTGTCGTATTGATTGGGTTTCCAAGCGTTGGGGATTTCGTTCGCCAAACGAGTAGAAACGGAATAGTAGCTACGAGGATCTTCGGGTTCAACATCGGTAGGACAAACAATCACTTCTGCCCCGAATGCTTTTAGGGCATCGACTTTTTCCTTGCTTTGCTTATCGGTAGTAGTAAAAATACAGCGATAACCTTTGATCACCGCGGCAATGGCCAGACCCATTCCGGTATTTCCGGAAGTACCTTCAATAATAACACCACCGGGTTTAAGCAGGCCGTTTTTCTCGGCATCCTCGATCATTTTCAAGGCCATTCGGTCTTTAATGGAATTTCCGGGATTGGTGGTTTCCACTTTAGCCAGAACGGTGCAAGGTAAATCCTTAGTGATTTTGTTTATTTTAACCAGCGGCGTATTACCAATGGTTTCCAATATATTATTGTAGTAACCCATTTTATGCAAAATTACTGCATATTGGCGGGTATTTCATCAAATCGACTACTTTTTTAGTGCTTCTTGGATTTGCATAACATGGTGTGAACCGTGCCAGCCATACAAGGCAATTAATTGAGCCAATGAAATGTTCTTCTTATGTTCTGGATGGTAAGCAGATAATGCCAAGTATTTTTCGGGTTGTTTCAAACACTCCAACAAAATCAAACTCCAACGTTGGTGAATCCCCAACAAAATCATAAAACTGGCTTCTTGATTGTAATCCTTATCCATTAAGCTGTTCCAAATATCCTGATCATAGGGTTGAAACGAATCCGCATCCTGAGCCAACAAGTGCTTGGTGCGAATAAACGCATTCATGTGGGAATCGGCTAAATGGTGAATGATTTGACGAACTGTCCAAGATCCTTCGCGATACTGCTTACCCGCATCTTCATCGGCTAAACCAGTAATCACTTTTGCAAGTTGGTTGGGAAGTTCTTTAATGGCAATAACGGCTTGAAGTAATTCTTCGATAGAATAATCCTTATCGAAGTCAAAAGCTTGTGCTTGATTCATATATTCAAATTTACTATGAATAAATATTGTTTAGAAGTGTCATTTTGCCAATTGCTCAATTCCATTAATCAACGATTCATTATTTAACTAACGGCATCAAATTATTTAACTAATGATATCAAATCCTGTGTAAGGACGCAATACTTCGGGAACCACAATTCCTTGTTCTGTTTGGTAGGTTTCCAATAAAGAAGCAACAATACGAGGTAGAGCCAGCGCACTTCCGTTCAAACTATGAGCCAATTCCGTCTTACCTTCAGAATTACGATATCTGCACTTCAAACGATTGGTTTGATAGGTTTCGAAGTTACTCACAGAGCTGCACTCCAACCACATTTTCTGCGCGGGACTCCAAACCTCCATGTCGTACGTTTTCGCGCTGGTGAATCCCATATCGCCACCACACAATAACAACACGCGGTAATGCAATCCCAATTTTTGCAATAAGGATTGAACGTATTCCGACATATTTTCCAGAGTTTGGTAACTATCTTCCGGTTTTACAATTTGTACAATTTCTACTTTATCGAATTGGTGCAAACGATTCAATCCGCGAACATGTGCGCCATAACTTCCCGCTTCTCTTCTGAAACACGGAGTGTAACCACAGTTTTTAATCGGTAATTGCGATTCATTCAAAATTACATCGCGATAAATATTGGTAACAGGTACTTCCGCTGTTGGAATTAAATACAAATCATCTACGGTGGCGTGGTACATTTGTCCTTCTTTATCAGGAAGCTGACCTGTGCCGTATCCACTATCTGCGTTTACCAACAATGGTGGTTGGATTTCCATGTAACCATTGCGACCCGCCTCATTCAAGAAAAACTGAATCAAAGCGCGCTGCAAAATAGCACCTTTACCTTTATAAACAGGGAAACCTGCACCGGCAATTTTTACACCCAATTCAAAATCGATGATGTCGTATTTTGTTGCTAATTCCCAATGCGGAAGTGCCGTTTCAGGCAATTCAACAGCACTACCATGCGTCAACACGGTTAAATTGTCATCGGCTGATTTTCCTGCAGGAACAGACAAATCTGGAGTGTTGGGTACGGTTAAAAGGTGATTTTTTAATTCCAGCTCTTTCGCTTCAACGTCAACGGTTAACGCTTTAATTTTTTCTTTGAGTTGAACGGTTTCCGATTTGATTTTATCTGCCTCTTCTTTTTTACCATCCTTCATCAACGCTCCCACTTGCGAACTCAAGGCATTGCTTTGAGCTTGAGCTTTTTCCATTTCGGTGCGGATTTGTCGAGCTTGCTCGTCCAACAATTCAGCACGTTCAATAAGCTCTTGTCCATTCAAACCACGAATGTTCAAACGTTGAATAAGGTTTTCTTTGTTATTACGGATAGTAGAAAGAAGCAACATAATGCTACAAAAATCGAAAAAAATACACGTACTTTCTAATGATGTCGG
>CAMDDG010000124.1 GCA_945890895.1 Chitinophaga pinensis
TACTTCTACCAAGAAATCGCTATCTACAACCACGAACAGAAATACCTAAAAAATAAAAAAGGTAAAATTGCTATCACTCCTACTACTATGGATGTAGCATCTGCCATCTATTACCTAAGAAACATCGATTACAAAAGCAGCAAAGTGGGCGATAAATTCCCCTTGGATGTGTATATCGACAACGAAGTGTACAACCTTTCTGTGAAATACGTGGGCAAAGAAACCATTACAACCCCTTTAGGTAAAATTCGATGCATCAAAATCAAACCCGAATTGGTGGTAGATCGCGTGTTTAAAAATAAAGATGCCATGACCGTTTGGGTTTCCGACGACGATAATCACATCCCCGTGAGAATTCAAACTGAAATCTATGTGGGTTCACTAAAAGTGGATTTGGTGAAACACGAAAATCTCAAGAACCCATTGAGTGCTTTGGTGAAAAAGTAAATTATACTACTCACCAAATTCTCAAACCAAAACCGCGTTAGCTTTTGTAATTCTGTTACTTGCAAACATCAAATTCTCAAACCAAAACCGTGCTAGCTTTTGTAAATCTGCTACTTGCATAAAATTGAATTTACAATTATGAACCCAATTGGTTAAATAATGGCTCAATGAATCACTCCCCAATAAAAATACGGGGAACTCGCTGAGAAATACCAGTTAAAATTTCGTACGAGATGGTATTTCCCCAACGGGCAACATCGTGAATGGACAAGTGGGGACCAAAAATCTCCACTTTATCTCCTTCGGTGCAATCGATATCGGTTACATCAATCATGGCCATATCCATGCAAATATTTCCCACAAAAGGAGCTAGTTTGCCATTCACATAAACACGTCCAACACCGCGACTATAAATTCGCGATAATCCATCGGCATAGCCCATAGAAATGGTAGCAATTCTACGCTTATGGTCTGCAACATCATTTTGTCCGTAACCGATTCCATTCCCGGCTTCAACCTGATGCATTTGCGTGATTACTGCATACAATGCAGCTGTTGGTTGTAGTTTTTCATTTTCACGGCCAGAAGGATCCAAGCCATACAATCCCAATCCCAAACGAACCATATCCAAATGAAACTCTTTAAAACGAATGATTCCGGCGGTATTGCAAATATGTTTTAAGAACGGATATTCAAGATTTCGTTCCAGCCAGCTGGCCAATTCCAAAAATTCATAAGCCTGATTTTGTGTAAATCCATCTCTTTCTGCTTCCTCCGAAACTGAAAAATGCGTAAATACACTTTGTACTCGAATATTGGATGGCATGAGTTCTATAGCATCTTTTAAATCACGCTCTTCAAAACCCAAACGATGCATCCCTGTGTCAATTTCAATATGAATTTTCCCGGGTTTTCCATTTCGTTCCAACACATAGTCCTTTAAACTTTCCGTTGAATAAATTACGGGTTCTAACTGATATTTATCTAATAATTCCAGAGTGTAAGCATCGGTATTGAGAACCATTATAGGCGTTTTAATTCCCGCCTCCCTCAGCGCAACCCCCTCATCGGCATAAGCCACACCCAAATAATCTACGCCCAAATCTTGAAGCACGCTGGCCACTTCGTGACTTCCACTTCCATATCCCTGTGCCTTCACCATCACCATCATTTTTACTCCATTTCCAATGTGAGAACGGAAATAATGATAATTGGCACGAACTGCATCCAAATTCACCTCCATCACGGTTTTATGCAGCAATCCTTTCAATCGATCCGTAATTTGTTCCAAGCGAAACTTTCGGGCACCTTTTATCAGAATGGCTTTGTTTTCGAGGGATGTAAGATTAAAGTTCAATAAAAAAGTAGTTACATCTGGATAAAATTCGTGCTTCCCAAAAATTGATTGATTCAATTCGGTGCAAATTTCATAAGATAAATTTCCAATCCAAACTATGCGCTCAATGGATCGTTGCTTCCAAACTTCTTTCAACTTACGAACAAAAGTCAATTGGTCTTGAGTTGTTGCATCCACCAATGTCAATACAGGTAGAATTGGTTTTCCCATACTGTGATTCTGAACCGTATCCAATGCAATTAATAAACTCTCAAAATCCATTGAATAACTATCATTCACAATTACATTTCCCCGCTTACCGCGTTCAATAGACAATCGATTACCGATGGTTTGTAAATGATTGAATTTCTCTAAATGCATCTGATCCCAACGCTCAAAAGCAAATAGAACCGAAAAACACGACATAGCGTTTTGTACACTAGCCGTATCGTAAAATGGTAAGATCAATGATTGAGGTTGTGCTCGATAACTAAAGTCGATATGAGTTACGTGATTTTCAACACGTGTAGTAATTATTCTAAAACTACTGCGCTCATTCATCCCCCAAGAAATAAATCGAGTTAATGGTTGCTGCTGTTTCCACCATTTTACTTGGTCCGAAAATGCTTCCACATCCGAAGGAATCACTACTACATCTGCATCCTTACACAACAGCATTTTCTCTGCGGCTTTTTCCTGGATAGAAGTAAATCCATCATCGTGAGCAGATCCCAATCCCGTTAAAACGGTTAACGAGGGACGAATCATTTCCCACAATCGAAACATTTCTCCTTTTCGAGAAATCCCGGCTTCGATTATGGCCATTTGATGGTGCTTTTCAATGCCTAATATCGACAAAGCTACACCCAATTGGCTGTTGAAACTTCTGGGACTTTTATGAATAATAAAATCTTCTGCCAACAATTCAGAAAGCCATTCTTTCACAATGGTTTTACCGTTAGAACCGGTAATTCCAACTACCGGAATGCTGCAGTTTTTACGATGGAAAATGGCTAAATCTTGTAGACTTTTTAATGGATCTTCTACGAAAAAAAACATCCCCGAAACACCCACGGGAATATTAAATCCCCGCTTCACAAGAAATATGCGTATGCCTATGTTAAACGCGGATTGAACGAATTCGTGACCATCGCGTTGTTCTCCCGAAAGTGCCACAAACATACTTGCAGTACCGTTGGATGTACGCGTATCATAACAAATTTGTTCTACAACATAATCCCAGATTGGATCGGGAAAATTGAAAGCGTCTTCATCCAATGTATCGACAAAATGTATTGAACTCTCAGCTTCTTGAATTTTATATTCAGCAGCGATAATTTGATGTATTTCCGAAACGGTATACCGCACAATTTTTTAGTTATAAATTAATTTCTGCACTATCCCCAATGTTCAAACTATGCACAGCTCCAACCAATAGTGCATCACTTCCAATCAGTGAATCTTCAATTATGGCATTTTGCAAGCTGGCACCTGGACCAATGATGGTGTTTTTTACAATGGAACGAGAAATAACCGCTTCCATGCCAATAGAAACATCCGGACCAATGATGCTATTTTCAATTTTGGCCGTTGGGGATATATATACCGGAGGAACAATAATATTGCCCGCTTTTATTAATTGCGCATAACACTCTTGTTCTCTGCGCTTTAATAAGGTGCGATTGGTTTGAAGAATGATGTCGCGTTTTCCACAATCAAACCAAGTTGAAACTTGAAAGGTAGTCATAACCACACCTCGCTCAATCATGCATTGCAAAGCATCCGTTAAATGAAATTCATTGTTGTTTTTGATGCCATTTTGAATGTTGTAATCCAAGCAATCCAACAATTCTTTGGTTTCTCGTATGAAATAAATACCCACCAAGGCTAAATTCGAATGGGGAATGTTGGGTTTTTCCACCAACTTCTTGATGGTACTTTTTCCATCGACTTCGGCAACACCGAACATTCGTGGATCTTCCACTTTTTTTACCCCCAAAGCACTGATGGGAGATTCAAAAACTGCACTTAAATCAGCTTCAAAAATGGTATCCCCTAAAACAATCAATAACGGTTCATCGGGTTGAATATGATCTTTAGCTAACCAAATGGCATGCCCGCTTCCTTTTCCCACCGTTTGAATTACAAACTCCAATTTGAAGTTACCGTAATTTTCTGTCAAGTACTGTTCAATACGATCGCCCAAATAACCAATTATAAAAACAAACTCATTCACGCCAGCGCGTACCAAATTGTCCATAATGTGACCCAAAATGGGTTTTCCAGCTACGGGAATCAGCGATTTGGGTTGGGTTTGTGTATGAGGTTTTAAGCGACTGCCGATACCGGCTACAGGAATTACAGCTTTCATGTATGAGCAAATTTAACCAACATCGTGGAATATAAAATCTGATCTTTTAAAAATATTGCAACGATGGATTGATCCTTGCTGCCCACTTCCAACTGAATTCGCAATACTCGACATTGCAGCTTTTCTAATCGACTCAATTTCAACTCATTAAAATAATCGCTTACTTTCTTACGCAATTTTCTTTTGGGGAAATAAATCCAATCGCCCGGACGTACTTCATCCAAAACCAGACCTGAATCTGCTTCCGAATTTTCCCAAACAACTGTTTGAAATTGAGGCACTTGATACACCCAAATTTCATCGCGATTTCTCAATATTTCAAAATCTTGTGTCGACCGAAAATAGCTTCCGGTTTGAGTTGAATCTGCCGAAATTTGATGTAAATTACTTTGAGTAAAACCCAGTTTGAACAGCTCTGATTTAAGGTTCAACGACGATTCTTC
>CAMDDG010000125.1 GCA_945890895.1 Chitinophaga pinensis
AGCGACCCGTAACCTGTAGAGGATAGGTTGGGAAACAAACTCGTGTCGGAACCACATTGAGTTGGATTGGTAGCTGAGCGACTTGCAGCTGAGGTGCTGGGTTTGTTCATACGGATTTTTCCCGTAATTACTCCCGGGGCTGGGGTTAATTGAGCAAATCCTGCTTGCAGAATTAATCCCAATACCCAAAGTGTTAGTATTCTTTTTTTCATATACTTTATATTATTGTTGTTCAAAATTGTTGGGCTTGTTGATGTTGAATGATTCTTCTAAAAGTTGGTTTATTTAATTCTAAATAAATAAGTTAATTAAGTAATGTACCGAATTGTAAATTAAATAGAATGTTTTAAAAAATGCAATTTTTAAAACATTAATTTACCTATCACACATTTAAATAGTTAATTTTGCTGACACAAATGATTAAAATTCATGAGTCATAATCAAATTTTAAAAGGAAAAAAGGGTATCATTTTTGGTGCTCTAAATGAAGCGTCTATCGCTTGGAAAGTCGCTGAACTTTGTCATGCTGAAGGTGCAGAATTTATATTGACAAACGCTCCAGTAGCGGCACGTGTTGGTCAAACAGATGAGCTAGCGAAGAAGTTAAATGCTCCTTTGATTTATGCAGATGTTACCAAAATGGAAGATCTAGAAAATTTGGTTGATGAAGCTACCAAGCATTTCAACGGACAATTAGACTTTGTTTTGCATAGCGTGGGTATGAGTTTGAATGTACGTAAGAAGATTCCTTATCCAGAAGCTAATTACGAATACATGCACCAAACTATGGATATTTCGGCCATGTCGTTTCATCGCTTGATGCAAACATTGTGGAAGAAAGACGCCATGAAGGAGTGGGGAAGTATAGTTGGATTGACTTATATCGCAGCACAAAGAACCTTCCCGGATTACGGTGAAATGGCCGATGCTAAATCGTTGTTGGAAAGTTTCGCTCGCAGTTTTGGTTATCACTTCGGAAAAAACAAGAAAGTACGTGTAAATACCATTTCTCAAAGTCCAACTAAAACTACTGCTGGTGGCGGTGTTGGTGGATTTGATGCGTTCTACAACTACGCGAACAAAATGAGTCCTTTAGGAAATGCATCCGCTGAATCTTGTGCAGAATATTGCGTTTCATTGTTTTCGGATTATACGCGTATGGTAACCATGCAGAATTTGTTCCACGATGGTGGATTTAGCTATACCGGCATTTCAACCGATTTGATGGATAGCTTCAGAGATCCAGCAGCTGAATAAGTTTCTTTGTAAAAATGTTCTAAAATTCGAGCTATTCACATGCTCAATTTTGATGAGAATCGGTCTAAACGACTATAAAAATCCTTTCAATTACGGGGCAAGTCGGCTTTTTAGCCAAGTTTGCTCCGTTTTTTCGTAAACAGCGCGATCATGAATCCGCGATGGACGTCCTTGCCAAAATTCAATGTAATGTGGACGGATTCTAATTCCACCCCAATGCTCTGGACGCACAATCTTTTCACCGGAATTTAGAAGTTTTTTTACTTCCTCAGCTAAGTCCAAGTTTGGATCAATCTTCTGACTTTGTGAACTTACCACAGCCCCGGCTTGCGATTCGATCGGACGGGAGTAAAAGTAGGTGTCGCTTTCTTCGGGGGATATGCGTTCTGCAATTCCCAAAACCCGCACTTGACGTTCTAATTCAGTCCAAAAGAAATTCATACTTACCTTGGGATGTTGAGTTAATTCACGTCCTTTTCGGCTATGATAATTGGTGAAAAACACGAAACCTTGTTCGTTAAATTCTTTTAAAAGCACAACACGCGAAGTTGGGAACTGATCTTCACTCAAAGTGGAGAGCACAAATGCGGTTGGTTCTTCTGCCTGTGCTTCTATGGCTTGTTCCATCCATTTCTTGAATTCTTCGAAGGGATTATCGGGCAGTTCGGAAACATTGATGCTGCCTTTCATATACACTTTTCGGATGTCGGCCAGTTTATTTTTCATGGGATTTATTAAAATTATCGCATCATTCCAGGAAAACGACCTTTGTTATTATTCATCATTTTCATCATCTGACGCATTTGATTGAATTGAGTAAGTAATTTGTTCAATTCTTGAATGTTGCGACCCGAACCGCGGACAATTCTCTGTTTACGGCTGTTGTTAAGAATTTCAGGTTTGGTGCGTTCTTCTGGGGTCATGGCTTGAATCAAGGCTTCAATTCCTTTGAAAGCATTATCGTCGATATCCAAATCTTTGATTTTGCTACCCACACCGGGCAACATTCCCAACAAATCTTTCATATTACCCATTTTCTTGATCTGTTGTAGTTGAGAAAGGAAATCTTCAAAGTCAAATTTGTTTTTGGCAATTTTCTTTGCCAATTTTTGAGCTTCTTCTTCGTCGATGGCGGATTGAGCTCGTTCCACCAACGAAACAACATCCCCCATACCCAAAATACGTCCTGCCATACGATCGGGATGGAACACATCGAGGGCATCCATTTTTTCGCCGTTGGAGGCGAATTTAATGGGTTTATTAACGATGGATTTGATGGAAAGTGCAGCACCACCGCGGGTATCACCGTCCAATTTAGTTAATACTACTCCGGTAAAATCCAGCACATCGTTGAATGCTTTTGCTGTATTAACAGCATCTTGACCGGTCATAGAATCCACTACAAATAGCGTTTCAATTGGATTTAGAGCTTTTTTGAGCGCAGCAATTTCTTTCATCATTTGTTCGTCGATGGCAATACGGCCGGCAGTATCGACGATTACGACGTTAAAATTGTGCACTTTAGCGTGTTTTATAGCATTTTCAGCAATTTTTACAGGGTCGTTATTTTCGTTTTCAGTATAGTAACCCACCTGTGTTTGCTCCGCCAACACCCGAAGCTGTTCACGAGCAGCAGGGCGATAAACGTCGCCAGCAACCACCATCGGATTTTTTCCTTGAGATTTTAAATATCGAGATAATTTACCGGTGAAAGTAGTTTTACCCGAACCCTGTAAACCTGCAATCAAAATGATGGCTGGAGAACCTTTAATTTGAAGTTCGGAAGTCTGTCCCCCCAGAAGTTGAACCAATTCATCATTTACAATTTTGGTTAACATTTGACCGGGTGAAACGGAAGCGATTACATTGGCGCCTTTCGCTTTTTCGAGGATATCATCGGTAAATTGCTTAGCAACTTTGAAGTTTACGTCGGCAGCGATTAATGCTCGTCTAATTTCTTTTACGGTATCGGCAACGTTGATATCGGAAATTTTATTTTGGCCCTTTAGGGTCTTGAAGGCTTTTTCTAATCTACTCTGAAGACTATCGAACATAGCTACAAAGATACATAAAGTTCAATTTGGTAAACTAAAATGCTCATTTTATCAAAAGCATAATGATTTGATCAAAAAATATGTTGCAAACTGCTGTATATTTGAAAATTATTTAAAACAACTGAAAATAGTATTATAAACAATGGCATATTTCTTTACTTCTGAGAGTGTATCTGAGGGACATCCTGACAAGGTAGCGGATCAAATATCTGATGCACTTATTGATCATTTCTTAGCTTACGACCCCGATAGCAAAGTAGCTTGTGAAACATTGGTAACAACAGGTCAAGTCGTTTTGGCCGGAGAGGTTAAATCTGAAGCATATTTGGATGTACAATCTATTGCCCGTGAGGTAATTGCAAAAATAGGGTATACCAAAAGCGAATACATGTTTGACGCCAATAGCTGCGGAATTTTATCGGCTATTCATGAGCAAAGTGCAGATATCAATCAAGGTGTAGAGCGTACCAACCCAGAAGAGCAAGGAGCAGGCGACCAAGGAATGATGTTCGGTTATGCTACCAACGAAACCGAAAGTTTCATGCCTTTGCCACTGATGTTGTCGCATTTAATTTTACAGGAATTAGCAGCTATGCGCAGAGAAGGAACCGAAATTCCGTATTTGCGTCCGGATGCCAAGAGCCAAGTAACATTGGAATATTCCGATGATCATAAAGCATTGAGAATTGATACCATCGTTGTATCTACTCAGCACGATGATTTTATCCAACCGGAAAATGATTCAAAAGAAGCACAACAAAAAGCAGACGATGCGATGTTGGCGAAAATTGAAGCAGATTTGAAAAACTTGTTGATGCCAAGAGTTATTTCACGCATTGACGAAAGTTTAAGAGGCTTGTTCAATACAGAAATCAAGTACCATATCAATCCAACCGGAAAGTTCGTAATTGGTGGACCTCACGGTGATACGGGATTAACTGGACGTAAAATCATCGTTGATACTTATGGTGGTCGTGGTGCACATGGAGGAGGAGCATTCTCTGGAAAAGATCCTTCAAAAGTAGACCGCAGTGCTGCTTATGCAACGCGTCATATCGCTAAGAACATGGTAGCCGCAGGCTTGTGTGAGCGTGCATTGGTTCAGGTGTCTTATGCAATTGGTGTTGCCCGTCCAGTGGGATTGTTTATTGATACGTATGGTACATCAAAAGTTGATATGACCGATGGCGAAATCGCAGACCGTATTTTGAATATGCCTGAATTTGATTTACGCCCTTATTTCATTGAGAAG
>CAMDDG010000126.1 GCA_945890895.1 Chitinophaga pinensis
AAGCAATAAAATACGTTCGAGAGCAAATTGGACTTACGAATGTAGTAGTGATGGTTCCATTTTGTAGAACCGTTGAAGAACTTCAAAAAGTTCAAGAAACAATGAAAGAATTTGAGTTAGAAAGAGGTCAAAATGGATTAGAGCTATATCTGATGGCTGAATTACCATCGAATATCATAATGGCAGAGGAATTTTCACCTTATATTGATGGATTTTCCATTGGATCCAATGATTTAACTCAATTAACTTTGGGATTAGATCGGGATTCATCCTTGGTTGCACATTTATATGACGAACGCAACACTGCGGTTAAACGAATGATTGAAATTTTGATTAAAGCAGCCAAAAAAACAGGCACGAAAATTGGGATTTGCGGACAAGGACCTTCAGATTTTCCCGATTTTGCCCAATTTTTGGTTGAAAAAGAAATCGATTCCATTTCCGTTACTCCGGATTCTATTGTAAAAACATACCGTGCAATTCATTTCATCGAACAACAAAATTCCCTGTTTTTAAACAATTAAAATCCACAAAAAAACTTATCCATATAGTGACATGTCACTATATATTTTAATTTTCTGCTTTGTATGTTGCGTACATGATAACTAATCAATACACCAAAAAGTCCCCCATCCCTAAAAAACAACATATCAGTAGATTGGCTGATCCTTTTAAAAAGCGTTTTCGGTTGAGGAGCGATAAAAAAATGAAGTATATTCTATTATTGAATTTTCTTAAGTCTGAGGATAACCGTTAAACAATTGCCATTGAAATATACGGACACCATCTGACCATTTTTCTAATTTTGTCTGTTGGACAGCGTTAATCGTTCTAATATTCTTTTTTTATCTAATTTGACCTGAGGTGTACTTTTTCTCTTCCATAATCGCTCCCGAGCTTGTGAATGAGCCTCCTTCATATCTACTATGGGAAACGGATAATCTTTCCCCAATTCAAATCCGAGAAACTGCTGCTCCATTTGAGTCAAATTCCAAGGTTCAAACAATTGAGGAACTTCCAGATTTCTCAATTCTGGAACCCAATAATGGATAAATTCACCGCGGGGATCATGGTCTTCAGCTTGTTTGGTAGGGTTATAAATTCTAATGGTGTGTATTCCGGTTACAGCAGCCTGCATTTGAATTTGCGGAAAATGAATTCCTGGCTCAAAATCCAAAAATAGTTTCGACAAATGATAAGCTGCTGTTTCCCAACTTTCGCCCAAGTGATGCGTTAAAAAACTCACTAACATAGATCGCATTCTAAAATTCAAATAACCGGTATGTATCAGGCACCTCATGCATGCATCCACTAATGGAATGCCGGTACGTCCCGTTTGCCATCGTTGGATGTTTTCAGGATTATTGGGATAAACCACATTTAAATATCCTGAATTCACTGGATAAAACTCCATAGAACATTCTTGCTCAAATTTTTGCATAAAATGCTCTCTCCATCTTAGACGGGTAGCAAACTGATTAAAATTTCTTTTCCATTTGTTTCTGTTGGGATGGCTTTTTTGACATTGATAAACCTCTCGTAAACTGATATTCCCCCAAGCTAAATAAGGACTAATTCGACTGCAACCGGTTCGAGAAAGACCGGGTTTGGATATGGAACGTGCATAACCTTCGATACGATTGTTTAAGAATGAATTCAAGTATTTCCAAGCCATTGTAGATCCACCTACTTGGGTAATTCCTTCTACTTTGGGTTTTTCCTTCATTTCAAACTTCGAAACCCATTGTTTCCAAACGGATGGAGATTCTACTTTCTCAGATCGAAACTCCAACTGCGATGCACATAACGGTTGATTCATAAACCCATACCAATAGGCATTAAAATCCGTTCGGTTTTTTAACTTACGGCGGATTCCGGAGTATGGAATTTCTTCCCAAATTATATTTCGTTCCAAAAACCAACGTTTCATGGTTCGGTCGCGTGCAAAGGTTATTTCCAAACCTATTTCTTCATAACTAATTACTCTAATATCCCCAAAAACAGAATAAATGAATTCAAATGTTGCTTCAACTTCTTCTTCCACGGCAAAGAATTTCCAATTCCGTTTTGCAGCAGCCTCCTTCAAATCAACAATGGACTCCCAAACGAATCGCTCATGTCGCGGTGAATAATGAGCAGATTGAAAAACACTCGGCTCATGAATATACAGTAAAAGAATCGGATTGCCGATCGAAATTGCTCTTTCCAGCGCGGCATGATCGCTCAAGCGCAAGTCGCGTTTAAACCAAACTACTGAAATTGGGTTGGCGGGATCGGTTGACATAATAATTCGATTAATTCGTTTTCAATTAACCAATGGATGTGCAATTCGGTTCATTGAATTTCCAAATTTTAAAATCCGGCAAATCTGGTTATAACAAATTGAAACAGACGGTGTGAATTTTGCAATTTCTGCAAATAATTTATGTTAAATATTGCATCCATAGACAAATACACCTAAACTTATAACACTCTAAAAGTGTAAATTTGCCTTTTATGATTTTCAAAAAATTAACATGGGTGATGTTAACTCTCACTTGCATTCAGGTAACTTTTTCTCAAACTACATCAAACATTAAACGTGTTTTATTTGTAGGTAATAGCTATACTGGAAGCAATGACCTTCCCAATTTGACCCGAACTTTAGCGATGAGTTACGGTGATACTTTTGAAGTTGCTGATCGTGCTCCGGGCGGCTTTACTTTTTTTAACCATTGTTCATCTCCTGATTTTTTTGACCAAATCAGAAATGGGAATTTCGACGCTGTAATACTACAAGAACAAAGTCAATTACCTTCATTTCCTCAATCACAAGTAGATGAGCAGTGTTTTCCCTTCGCAAAACAAATCGTTGATTCTATTCGATCTGTCAATCCAAAATGTCGAATCGTTTTTTATTCTACTTGGGGACGTCAGAACGGGGACAATCAAAATTGTGCGTCATGGCCTCCAGTTTGTTCCTTTGAAGGAATGAATGAATTGTTACGACAGAGATACATTCAAATGGCAAAAGACAACTCCTGTAGGGTAGCACCGGTTACTTCTATTTGGAGAGATTTAAGAGACACCACGCAGTTAGCTCTGTATGAACCCGATGGCAGCCATCCATCTCCTGTTGGATCCTTAGTTATTGCTGGAGTGATTTATTCTACCTTGTTCGATAAGCCCTTATCCACTGGAAAATTTGCACCTTTTGTAAATGACAGCGAGTACCTTCAAATAATTAACACTACCAATTCCATAATAAAGGATAGCGCATCTCTTTGGAATTATGAATATCAATTATCCGTAAAGAACTGGATAAATACACAGATGCCCAACAATCAAAATGCGGTAGTTTTAACCCCTTTTCAATCAGAAATCAAAATTGAAAATTGGAAAACTAATCAATATGAATCCTATGTGATGTTGAATAATTTTGGTCAAGAAGTTTTATCCTCTGCATTGAATTCCAATCAACGTACATTAAAACTGGATATAATGCAGTTGAATAACGGATTGTATTTTGTGATTCCTGTAAAAAACAAGAAAATGGATCCTATCAATCAAATCCCAATTTGGATTCAGCAATAAATTCAGCTTTTCGAGTAAAAAACCAATGATTTATTAAGGCCTATGATAATTTTGAATCGAGTAAACCATAATAACACCATCAATATAGGCCTCATTTACCAAGTGGCTCTATTGATCCTATTGAATTTTAATATAGCATTGGTTGCGAATGCATCCAACTTTACAAATCAGATCAAATCACCCATTTACACAGTTAAACAACCGGATATTCAAAATCTGGAATTGGTTAGGCAACAGCAAACCAATTTTAACCAATTACATCAACAATTTCATATTGCTACAACTCAAGGTTCAGATTTAACGCATTTTGAACTACTTATTAATTCAGCTAGTTTCGAAAAGCATAATTTGAAGGAGGTGGAAATTTCTTCTAATTTAATCGGTACACAAAAACATGATTTCAACAAGGTGGAACTTCCCGCTAATTTAACTGATATCCAAAAACATGATTTGAACACGATAGAACTACCAAAAACTGTCAACGAAACAGATTCACAAAGTCAACTTTCGGGTATCATTCCTCGTCCCGCCTTCATGAAATTTTCAGGAAAAGCGAGTACTTTTTCAAACATTCAATTGGATTCTTCTTCTCCATTCGAAAACGAACTGCTGATTTGGTTGAAAAAATCCAAAATCCCAATCTTAAAATCAAAAAGCAATTCACAAATCTCAGTTCAGCATATAAATTCTGAAATAGGTACAATCAAATCGCAAGAACTTCCAACATCTGTGGCTCAATCGGAACGAACTATATACATTTTCATCGATACAAATTTCAACTGCCCTACCTCCAATCCGAGTTACTATGAGATTCATTTTGACCGAAATATAACCATCAAAACGAAAACTGCCTTAGGAGCTTTTTACGCGGGCAACACGATATATCAATTATTAGAAATACATAAGTCAATTCCTCAAAAATCAGAATTTACTGAAACTCCCATCCCCAGTTATACTTTTTCTCAAGGA
>CAMDDG010000127.1 GCA_945890895.1 Chitinophaga pinensis
AGGATCTGAATAAATGCTGGTAGTTTGAAACAGCCGCCCATGTCACCACTTTATCTATATATTCAGGAAATTTAGATGCGAAAAGCAGAACATTAGCTCCCCCCCTGCTGTGTCCTAACCATGAAATTTTTTCAGGGTGAATGGAATACAGTTCACACCCTTCATTCACCAACCAAAAAGCAATCGATTCCATATCGCGCAATTCTTGGGAAACAGAATTTACAGAAAAAGAATCGAGATCATCAAAATCTGTTGATTTTACTCCATTATGTGAATGGTTGAAAGTGAGAAACGCATGATCTTCTGTAACGAAAAAATCATGTACATGAGGCACAAAGCCCCAATCTTTAAAACCCTTAAAGCCGTGACAATAAACGGTAAGTTTGAGTTTTTCTGAGGACGGGATTTCAGGTAAAAACAAATCGACGGTCAAGTTATGACCGTCGATTGAGTTGATACCAAATGTTATTTTTCGGTTCAAGTGGTGCCCAGGACCGGAGTCGAACCGGTACGAGGGTTAGCTCACTGGTGTTTGAGACCAGCGCGTCTACCAATTCCGCCACCTGGGCTTCCTTTTTTGAAGGGATTGCAAAGATACGATTATAATTTTATTCCGCAATATCTTTTTCAAAAAAATCTAAAGATTTAGGGCGTTCCCATTCAACCACTTCCAATGAATGAATTTTTCCTTCATCGATTTGAAAACGCAGAGCTGTTCTAACTTTATGAAAACCATGCAATCCGGAAGCACCGGGATTCATGAATAGAAAATCATAAATAGGATCTTTTTTTACTAATAAAATATGTGAATGACCGCAAATAAATAAATCTGGTGGATGCTTTTTTAAAACCGGTACGATTTTAGGATTGTATTTACCGGGTCTGCCACCGATATGCGTCATTAGTATTTTCAAACCTTGAATGCGAAATGCTTGTTCCAAGGGATAATAATTCTTTACATCGGTACCGTCGATATTACCATGAACCCCTCGAATCCGTTTATTCAACTTGGAAATTTCATGGTGCATTTCCAAATTCAACCAATCACCAGCATGCCAAACTTCATCTGCCCACATGGCATGTGACAAAATTTTTGAATCAACAAAGCCGTGATTATCGCTTAAAAGGAGAATCTTCATTTATATAATTATAGTAGGGTTATTTTGAATGAGTAAATCTTATTGAATTAAAGAGTTAAAATCGAATACCACATAAAAAAAGAACGTCATAATAAATTGTATTGTTTTAAAAAAATTTGACTCATTAATTAACATATCGATTCCGAATGGCCACGTATCCCCATCCCCCGAAGAAAGTCATAATTCCAAAAACAGGAATCAAATATCGTGCACTGCCCACTGGTCCAATTGAGAGCAAATAAATAGTTAAAATACTTATCAAAAGCCAATAAAGATCAGCAGGTATAAAGCGTCTACAGTACAAAATTCCAACAATACAGAATACATTTTTCAAACCATTTATTATTGAAAAAAATAGCATGTAGATCCATTCTTTTATTGGACGTTCTTGCTTTTTATTTCCATCGTTTACACCCATAAAACCTGCCGATTTTTCCCATTTCCAAAAAATCATGGCATCATATCGTCCGGGATCAAACAACGTAATAATGGTTCCTCTCAAATGCAGAATTAGGTATTCCATTGGGTTATTCAAGATTGATTCCTTCACTTTTCGGGACATAAATTTCGCTACTCCGGAAGTGCTTTGGAATTTTTGGATTTGATTGAATTCTGAGATATAAATGGAATCTACTTGTTCAGAACTATGCGATTGCAGTAAAAGTATTTTTCTATTGTAATCATACGGATTCGTTATGGTAATACTTGAAATGGTTTTGATACCAAGTAATTCCTTTCCACGATACATCCAAAAGAAAATAAATCCAACTGGCAGTATCCACACCCAAACTGGTGTTTTTTTAAAATTAAATAGGATGAATAAAGGCAATAAAACAACAAAAACCGGCTTTAAAGCTATCAACATGGTCAAAATAAAGGTGATTTTCCATAAATCATGTCGGAAATTCAAAAGCATTACAATGAGAGCGCTTGAAATTACTTCAGGAACCGACATTACCGTATAGTATGATAACAATGGATAGGAAATTAAAAAAAGTACCCATGTAATGGGTTTAAGTCCTTTATTGATTCCAAAAGTACTTAATAACTTCCCTATTCCAAACGGCAGATAAATCGTTGATATAACTTGAATCAAAAGACCCAAATAAGCAGTATATCCCCCACCAAGCAACAGCAATGGATAAAGCGGCGTTCTTCGGTGAATTTGATATAATTTATCGTAATTGGTTAACTTTGATGAATTGACATCAACACTAAAAAGTCGATATGCTTCATTCAGATATTCTTGAGTATCTAAGATATTCTGAGGATCGAATAATTGTTTAATTATCAGCAGTATAACACATAATAACCAAATAAAACCTACAGGGATTCCTTTCCATTGTACCTCTTTATAAAATTGAAACAATGATTTAATAGCTTTCATTTGAAAAATGGAATGTTCAATTGCACTAAAACGAATAACCAAAAATAGTTAACATCGCATTCAAATTAACCAATTTTGTATAACAGAAAGTACCACAACAAAGAATAATAAGGCCACTTTCCACTCAAATGCATCGGCTTTGTAAGATAATACACATAATGCTATCATAAAAAGTGCAATACCCAGCACTTGAGAAAATCGATTCGTTAATTCTCGTTTTTCAGGATCATTAATTTGTCCATCATTGGATCTAAACTCAAGAACTTCGTGAATTCGATGATAAAATGGTGTATACAAAATCCAGAATGTATCTCCCATTTCTGTTTTATAGTATTGATCTTGATTGATTTCAACAGTAATAAATCGGTTTAAATCACTATAATTCCCAATAAGTTCACTTTGAATGGACGGTATAGAATTGTTTTTTGGGGTGCTCCCAAGGGTTTTAAATAATGTGGAAGAATCTAATTCGATCTTTTTA
Organism: Chitinophaga pinensis; assembly: GCA_945890895.1. Lineage (GTDB taxonomy): Bacteria > Bacteroidota > Bacteroidia > NS11-12g > UBA955 > VMCP01. Next base: position 3,008 of record CAMDDG010000127.1, read on the forward strand.
AGAACTAGAGCATAATCGTAAGTTCTATTCATGCGAAATTGCTCTCTGAATGAAGTTTCAAATTGCTCGTTGGTTGACTTATACATCAAAAAACGAGGGGTTGAAACTTCATCCAGAACAACAATTACAGATGTAATGATAAAAAATATGGATAATAATTCTGCGAATCGCCGGATTTTAAATTCCATAAGTTACCGACGAATTTAACAATTATATTTCGGTATTTGGATCCCATTGCTCAAGGTAGTCCGCTACTTTTCTAACGAACATTCCTCCCAATGCACCATCAACAACGCGATGATCGTAACTATGACTAAGGTACATCATTTGACGAATAGCAATAACATCACCGTGTTCTGTTTCAAGTACTGCTGGTTTTTTACGAATCGCTCCTACTGCCATAATTGCAACCTGAGGTTGGTTGATTACAGGTGTTCCAAAAACATTTCCAAAAGAACCAACATTGGTTAATGTATAAGTTCCGCCTTGAATTTCATCGGGCGACAATTTATTTACACGAGCGCGATTAGCGATATCATTAACCGCTCTAGTTAAACCAAGTAGGTTCATTGTATCAGCATTTTTAATAACAGGAACAATTAAGTTTCCATTATTCTGCGCTACAGCCATACCTAAATTAATGTTCTTTTTACGAATGATTTTATCACCATCTACAGAAACATTTATCATTGGAAATTCCTTAATCGCTTTAGCTAAAGCCCAAAGGAAAATAGGAGTAAATGTAATATTTTCACCTTCGCGCTTTTTAAACGAATCTTTAACTTTGTTTCTCCAGTTTACCAAGTTGGTAACATCGGCCTCCACAAATGAGGTTACGTGAGGAGATGTTTGCATACTCATAACCATGTGGTCAGCAATTAACTTGCGCACACGATCCATTTGTATAATTTCATCACCATTATCCAAAGAAACCGCAGGTTTACTTGCTGCTGGTTTACTCTGAGTTGTTGAATTCACTTGAGTGGCACTCACCGATGCTTCTACAGAAACTGTATTTGTTGCTGCAACTGAAGTAACTGGACTATTACCACGATTTGCTATATATTTAAGTATATCTGCCTTTGTTACACGACCTTCCAAACCAGTTCCATGGATTGTTTGCAATTCTTCGGAAGTGATTCCTTCTTGGGCCGCAATATTCATCACAAGTGGTGAATAAAAGCGATTTCCGGAGGAGCTTTTGGGGGATGTAGATTCTGATTTAATGGATGCAATTTGGTTTTCAATCACAGCTGCGGCTTGAGCAACCTCCTGAACTGAAGCAACAGAAACTGCAGGTTCTGAACTTGAAGTTGAAACAGCGCCCTCACTGGCTTCGCCATCAATCATTGCGATGGGCTCGCCAACTTTAACCACATCACCATCTTGGAATAACTGCTTTGTTAAGATACCTGCTTCGGTGGAGGGTATTTCATTATCCACCTTATCCGTGGCAATTTCTAC
>CAMDDG010000128.1 GCA_945890895.1 Chitinophaga pinensis
CAATCGTACAACAAATCAATAATGAACTATCTGAACTTCAGGAACAACTTTCAACGTTCAAAAAAACCGTAGATTATTTAAACGGAGCAAAGGATGCAGTTAACGATGCCGTGATTAAGGTTAATCACTCAGAAGCGCACTTTAACCAAAAGATAGAAGATTTAAGGTCTACATACAACTCAATTATTGGACTTACCGAAACAGTCGCAAACGTAATGACTAAATTAGATTCCATCGACTTCCCGGAACGATTGGACAATATTGAGCAAACCGTAGAAAAAACTATAACTTCTCTGGAAGAGTCAAAACAGGCAACGTTAGAAGAAATTCAAAACGCCACGGAGACAATTAAAACAGTCGACTTTGACAATAAATTTTTAAATCTCAAAGATTTGATTCAGGAAACTGTTTTGTCCAATGATAAATTAATCGCATCAATAGAAGATCAGGCATTGGGACAAAAAATACTTGATTTTGAGAAAAATTTGACTGCGAAAATCAAGGAATCATATAAAGAAATAGAACAAAATACGAATAAGATTGCTAAAGATTCTGCCAAGTCCATAACAGATTTAAATCTCCCTACAAAAATAGATAAACTCGATGCGAATATTGCTGGTATTTCAGTTTCCACACAGAACCTTCAAGGACGGTTAGATTTACTTGAGAGAAATTTGAATGATAAGTTCAAAGATTCCAAAGAAAAACTCAATTCCGAATTTATTAATCTTGGAAAATCCATAGTTCAAGAAATAAAGCAATCCTCCGCTCAAATAGAATCAAATAACAACATAACAAAAACGAGAGTTGATAATTTAACTATTTTGTTGAATGACTTTATAAATCAGCAGAACAAAGTCCTTAAAAATCAAGAAATTAAATTAAACAACATTCAAATTACGGTTATTATTTTCTTTGTAATTTTATTTTTTACCGCATTAATTTTTTAATAGCGCAAATACTAACACCAGATAAACATTTCAAGGATTATAATTTTATTCGATATTAATTTTTGGAATGCTTTGGACCAATCGCTTATGTTATCTATCTAAGATAGTTATTTATACAACTTAAGAACGCTGTACCATATTCTTCCAATCGTGCCGGCCCTACTCCACTAATCTTTAAAAATTCAGTGCGCGTTTTAGGTTTTGAGGTTGCCATGTGCTTCAAACTATCATTATTAAATATGCAATATGCTGGTAGTGATCGTTCATTTGCTATCGTATTTCGAAGCGATCGGAGTTTTTCAAATAACGCATGGTCGTATGCTGAACTTTCATCCTCAAAAGTTGATTCTACTCCTAAGTAATCCCGAATTACTTTTAAAAATGAATCCCCATATTGTTCCAATTTTACAGGTCCTACACCGCTAATGTTTAAAAAGTCGAAAGTAGTTGTTGGCTTTGTAGTGGCCATTTCTTCCAATGAACGGTTGTGGAAAACTTGGAATATTTCAATACCTTGGGGATTAGCTAAATTCCGCCTGTGCGCCCTTAATAATTTATATAAGTCATTGTCGATTTCACCGATGACCTCCTCCACTTGAACTATGGGTGTTTTGGTTGAGCGAATAATTGGTCTTCTAAAACCATGTAAATATGCAATCAACTTGAGTTTATTCCAGTCCAATTCATGGTAAGAGAGGGCATTCCTTATTTCTGTCCAAGATAGTTCTTCAATGTTCTCAATATCGTTCAACTCTTCACTTATTTCTTCCTCTAATTCCTCGGAAATACAAAGTAAATCCTTCAACTCATCAATATCCACCTCTTCAAAACCATCTACCAGATGTCCCAAAACCGTTTGAGGTAAAATCTCCCTATACCCTAAACGGATTCGCTCCTCTAAAATCTCTTCAATATCAAGACCTTGATTGAAAAGTTGAATACTTAAGGCCTTCGTGTTTAATTGCGTTCCCTGAACAGTTCTAAGCACTTCATTCTGCGTATCGACGGCAGATAATTCCGCACCGGATAAATTTAAGTTTACCTCTTCGATTATCGCCTCACGGTAAAAACGAAGCGTTTCTTCGGATTCAATCAAGTCACGGTTTCGTAGTAGTTTTGCTAGCGAAAGCCCTGATATATCTCTCAAACGACTTAAGGCAACGTATAATTGCCCAGGGGCAAAGGCACCTGATCCTAAATCCAGATGCACTTTGCTCATTGTCAGACCTTGACATCGATGAATCGTTAAAGCCCATCCTAACAACAAAGGAAAATGACGGAAATATGCCGAGGATTTGGTATTTGAATCATTGTTCTTAGAAGGAACCCATTCAACATAACCTACCATTACCTCCTCCTCATTTTCAGTAAGAACCGTAATTTTCTTATTTGGATAATCTATCGATAAAACCTTTCCTCGTGTACCATTCTTGTAATATCCATTGGAATCATTGCGAATAAAAATTACAGGCGCACCCACTGCTATTTTTAATTCCTCAGGAACCGGCTTCTCTCTTGTAGGGAAGTTAGAACTAATCTCAGCATCAAACCTGTATAAACGGGAATTTAGACCATCTATTCCTTGATCATTATAGCGTTTAACCTCTAAATTTCGGGTGCAGAGTACGGTAGTATTACTTAAATTTTGATTCGGGGAATAATGCCTGTTTAAGAAAGCCAAATCACTGGGCGTAGTTTGATATAACCTAAGATTTTCCAAAACTCGTTCAAAAGTTCTATTTCCCTCAGAAACATTTAGTCGGTAAACCTTTCTTAATTCTAGGCGGGTAAAACTACCTCTCAAATATGCATTCGATTTCCAAAAGAAAATATCATCCAACTGTTCGTGATCTCTGTCAATTGGTGGTAATTGAAAAATATCTCCTATGAGAATCAAACGCTTACCGCCGAACGATTGACCACTATTCAAGACAACTCGAAGAATTCTATCCATAGCGTCAAACACCATGGAATTAACCATGGAAATCTCATCGATGATCATTGTCTCAATTTCCTGAAGTCTTCTATAATTTTCGGGTGCCCTCAAATGACTTACACAATTATTGATATCCCCTTGAGAATAATTATTTACCAGAGGTAAGCTGAAATACGAATGAATCGTAACACCTTTTACATTTTGTGCCGCAATACCGGTTGGACAGAGTATGATACATTTTTTACCAAAATACCTCTTTACAACTTTAATGAGTGTAGATTTTCCAACACCAGCCTTTCCAAGGATTAATAAATTATCATTGGTGTCTTTAACAATAGGTAATATATCTCTAACCATCCTCAATTAAATAGATTATTTGACTTCGTTTATAAATCGGTCAACACATTCTATGCATTAACAGCAATTTCGAAGGTAAAATTATTTAAAGAGATACACAACACTATGAGCACTAACTTCTAAATGACTCATAGAAAATTAATGTCCGTTGAAATATTAAACATGAAAGAGATTTCACACCATCTTCCAAACTCCAGGATAGCAAAACCACCCGAAAAAATCAATTATGAAAAAAAATATTCAACCCGAAGGCAACCTCTCAACAACTGATGCGATTACTATGCACAATCCAACTTTTCACGAACACCCGAGGCACACCTGCTCTTGCTGTGTGCTCTTTTCCAGCTTGCGCGTTTCAATGCGCTAGGCATGTTCTGAATGCTTGACTTGTAACTAAGAACCAACGTAACCCTTAAACCCCGAATAACCCTATGCACCAAGCAACGATTAAGCGACTAACCCGAGAAGAAGTAGAAACAAACACTCAACTTCTCATTGAGTTTGTCGCCCTATTTACTGCAAAAAACCACCAGGAACTTTTGAAATTGTTCCATCCGAAGGGACGTTTCTTTAACATCCCAGCGCGCGCCACCTTGAATGGATATTTCTTTGAAGTGCTTAAAACGCGCTATGGCGTATCCCAACATTTTTGCATGGGGGTGAACTACGGATACACCGCCGATCACATGCCTGGGCAGCACGTTGTGGAATTCCGTTTCATGGATTTCGACCCCTTCACGAACCCCGAGGCAGACCCCACCAAAAACCTCGCTAAACAACTTGGAGAACCCGGTGATGACGACCTTAAAGAATTGGTGTATCGTTACGCCCTGACCTTCAAAGATGGAAAAATCTTCACGCTACGCCATCCCCTACGCTTCATTGATAACCTAGAATACTTTACCCTTAAAAACTAATACACCTTATGCATAACTTCTACCAAAAACGCAAGAAAATCATTTTATCCATCTTCGGTTCGTTGGCGGCCTACGGCTTGATTACTGGCTTGCTCGTTCCCCTACCCGTTTGGAAATACGTGGCCATTGAAGCCATATTCTCCATCGGCTGGGTACTCACCGAACGAGAATTAAAGAAGGGCTAAGCATACCCCATTGAACAATACCATCATGAAAAAGAAACAGAACCCCAAAAAAGAAGTGCACCAGTTGATTCTTGGCAAGCAACGCACGCAACAAGT
>CAMDDG010000129.1 GCA_945890895.1 Chitinophaga pinensis
CATTGGGTAATAATACCGATGCTTTGGACTTGCCCAAGGCCGTTTCCATTTGTTTCAACATGGTTCGGGAAATGGCAGCAACCACGTCCGTATGTCGCCAGAGCACCCGAAAACTAAATTGAAACCACTGGTTTCTCAAACTGAAACGGTCGGGTGCTTGTTCATTGAAAATGGCCCAATGTTCGGTGTACAAAATCCGATATCGAAACTCTTTTTGGAACCAAGTGGCCACAATTCCAATTTTATCCGCTGCATGCACATGAATGATTCCGTATTCTCGATCTTGAGTACTGTTCTGGCGTTTAGTTGTTCCCTTTCCAAATCCAGATTTACTCTTTTCGAATTCAGGTTTGCCCATTTGTGATCTAAGTGTACCCTTTAGAAATAACCGAGCCGAAACTGTATTTTCCGGCATATCGATGGATTTTAACTTTTTATTTACAACGCGATAGGCTCGGCGATAATAAATGACTAAATTCAATAATTTGAATACCAGTCCCTTAATTTGGGGCACGGCTATTACATCAACGTTTACACCTAAATCCATCTTTACCCCGGGTATGTTGAATTGAGAATTACTCTTATTCATCGCTGCATCTGGGCCAGCTTCCGATATAGAAGAGTTAGCATCAACTGCAATTGAGCCAGCTTCCGATATAGAAGAGTTAGCATCAACTGCATCCGAGTGAAATTCCGATGGTTCAGAGTACACGTTAGGCACATCGGAGAATTTCCGTCCGAACAAACGTCGAATCCCATCCCAAATCGTTACATGAAAGGGCGCAAAATGAAGCACATGCACATCTTCTCCGCTTACTTTCGACACCGCAGCAGCATGTCGCGCAATAAAATTTCCCGCCAAGGGATTTTTCGAATGCGGATACCATCCTGCCAACCACAAAATCTTCATTTCTTCAAAAATACGTCGAATTATTTGACCACTCTAACGGTTTTGCTTAGGGGATGCTCGAAATCGGTATTTTCCGATACATCGTGGTAATAAATCTTCACCTTGCCCTGCCCTATTTTTTCAATGTACTGCTTCATAGAATGTGCGGCATTGTTTATCATAAACGGATCAATACAATGTTTCCATTTCCCATTCACATAAGCCAACAATCCAACCGACAACCAAGTACTATTTGTACCCGAAGTAACTAATTGGATTTCATCGGTTCCATCATCATCCACATCACCGATATTTAATATACTGCTGCGGCAAGAGTTGAACACCATGTCTGTAAGAGCAGCATTACTTTTCAAAACCGTGGTACAAATTTCTGCCTCAATTTTATCTGGGGATGGCTGCTCTAAATATAAGTACTCACTATAGGAATCGCCATCAAAATCTCCTTGAATAGCTCCTTCAGGAATGACCAATTGCTCATCGGTGGGGAGTTCCCGACCGCCCGTAATTTCCAACAATCGCGACATAGAATCTTGTTGGGACTGTCGCTTCGCTTTCAACTGGATTTCCAAAGAATCCAAGCGACTCAACTCATAATCTCCCAAATAAGTGCAGGATGAAATTCCCAATAACGCCAATGCAAATAATCTCATAAACGCGCTTTTCGCTGAAACGAAATATAGTGGTTTTGCAACTGATGTTCGAATTATTGAAACTGCTGTTCGAATTATTGCAACCGTTTTTCGTTTTAATCTCAACATAAACTCAAATACGTTTCTCATCATTTCTCGGATTTATTTTTCTTGAATCAATTGAATCAGTTGATTTCTTCGGGTTTCCAAGTTATTGACTTCCCGCTGTGCGTTTTCGATTTGATCGGCTCGTTCTGAATGCGACCGCAACAATTGCCATTCCTTGGCATGAGCCAACCGCTCCTCTGCCCCGGCCAATCGCGCTTCCACTTCATCCAATTCCTTTTGATAACGCGCTAAATTAATTTCTCGAATTCGCGCTCGTTCTGCGGCCAATCGCTGTCGCAACGTTTCAAAATATTTCTCCTGCCGCGTTTGGTGATTCGACAATAATTCATAATAATACTGGTCGAGTGCTAACTTACGCTGCTCGTTTTTATAATTTTTGTACCCCGACGATTGGGTAATGCCCCAAGCCAAGGAAAGTATGGCCACTATTGTAATTAAAGTGATCCAAAGTACCTTCTTGCGTTCTTGTGTGAGCTCCATACTCTGCGAATATCTATATTTTATCCGAACCCCAACGAGATTCCCCCGAAAATACAAAGGTTATTTTTTGCGAAAATCGCAAAATTATCGGCGTTTCCACTCAATTTGCTTGAGCGAATATCCATCCCCCAAAACATTCACATCCACATAGTTATCAATTCCATCAACGACACCTTGGTGCGTGAATTGCCACAAAAACCACGGGTGATCATCGCTTAAATTGGGCGGACGATTGGAATACCGCGCCATCACCCATTTATAATCCGAAAACTCTCCGCTAAAATTCTGATTATAAAACGATTGAAGTGAATACAATATTGGTTTTCTTTGGAATTTGTCTTCGCACAATTGCAAAAATTGACGCAGATTTTTCAGATACTGTTTTTTAGAAACGTAGCGGCGATCTTCCAAGTCGATCATAGGCAGCAAATCTTGGTGGTAGGGCTGAATTCGGTTGTAAAAATGTTCAAATTGCGCATCCGGATCGGCCCAAGGGATGTAATAATGATAACTCCCCACTTTGAATCCATTTTGCTTGGCTTTCAGCAAGTTGTACACATATTTTTTATCGCGCAAGGTGGAACCTTCGGTGGCCTTGACGTACACGAATTGTAGTTTTTTATCGTTCCAGGTGCGCACTTTCTTCCAATCGATTTCCCCTTGGTGTTTGGAAACATCAATGCCATAAGCGTTGCCTTCGGGTGTGGGAGTTTTTACTTTCCGGGGATGGTGATTCGAACGCGAATTGGGATTGCTTAAATAGGTATTCCAGAATCGTTTCAATGGTTTTTTATACCGCGGATAGAACGCGTAAGCGCATCCCCCGAAAAGAATCAAAATAAAGACTATCAGCGCAGTACGATTACCACTAGACGATTTTTGAGTACGGGAAATTTTACGACGGCGGGACTTATTCACGATTTGCGAACTTCAATAATACAACAGCGAATTGGGATTTTGAAACTTAATTATGTAAACATTTTTGCTTATATTTGAAGTTAAATGGCTTTTTCCTACGAAAAATATAAAGGTATACACCCTGGAACTATATTGGAAAGGGAACTTAAAAAACGCAAAATTAAGCAGCGTCCATTTGCATTATCCATTCAAGTACATCCGCAAACTTTTAATGCCATTTTGAAAGGTAAACGAGGTTTGAACGTTTCTGCTGCATTGAAAATCGAGCAGGAATTGGATTTAGAGGAAGGCGCTCTTGTAATGTTGCAAGCTTTTTATGACATTGAGTTGGAAAAACAAAAACAAATCCAAGCTAAATCAGTGAATATTTCAATGTTAGACCATCTGAACCCTTCACTTTTTTGGGATACCGAATTCACAAAAATTGACTGGATAAAACAATACAAACCTGTAATTAAAAGGGTATTTGACAAAGGAAATTCCAAGGATCAAAATCAAATTATTCAATTCTACGGGGAACAAACAGTTCAACGTGTTTTAAGTGAATCGAACAGTTCAAATTCTTACACTCTTTATCAAAACAATGCTCCAAACTCAGACCGTAACACCACTTCTTCTGAATATACTTCAGAAGATAATGAATGAACCATTATTCCAACCTTTCCGCCTTGCAGGCGGAACTGAATAATCTTACAAACTTTGATTCTGCCGAATTGGATTTTGATCCTATTTGTTTGAAGGGGAAATTTTGGGAATTTATAAAAGAAGACTTTTTAGATTTTGTTAGACACAATTAATCTACCCTCCACAAGGTTGTGAAAATCCATGATGCCTAGAAAGGACATTTAGTTTTGCATCAAACTACTAACAAATCCTTTCACCACAAACACAACATTATGAATTCACAACACAAAAAATCAGAACTATTCAACGGCGAAACACCCAACCAAGAAGTGCACTTTTTTTCACTGGTAATCATCGACGAATCCGGCTCCATGTCGTCCATCGCACCCTTCGTTCTGGAAACCCACAACGGCATCGTGCAAGACATCATCACCGACATGAAAGAGTACCCGCTGATGCGACAGTATTTCAATTCTTGGACCTTTGAGGGAAGCAACATTCGCGAACGAATTTCACTCGTGGAGATCAACGACCAGTCCATCCCCCAACTTCAAGATTTTCGTCCCGGGGGAAGCACGCCGCTTTTCGACGCACTGGGCACAGCATTAACGAAATTGGAACGTGAAATTTTAAGTCGCCCGGAATGGAAGAAAACCTATGTGAGCGTGAGCATTATTTCCGACGGGGACGAGAATTCCAGTCGC
>CAMDDG010000130.1 GCA_945890895.1 Chitinophaga pinensis
AGTCATGCCAGATTCTTTACTAATTAAAGTGATTAAGTTATTAGGAATTTGACGTGCACATCCATTATCATATGACTCTTTGCAGAAGACAAATACGCTCCCACTTTTACTTAATCTACTGTTGGTGTAGTTTCTAATTTTAATACCCAACTGAGTTGCGTAATCCGTAACAGACTGCTCTACACTACCCTTCGATCCATCTTTCTTTGGCAAATGAGTTTTAAAGGTATCAGCCTCAATGAATATTGCTTTAATTTCATCTTCTTTGAGCGTTGACAACACCTCTTCATTTTCACCAAAGTGGAATTCTGGTTTAAGATTTTTTGATACAGGAATTACAAAGGAATTATCAACCGATTTTGAAACAGATAACTCAACTTGCTTTAAAGCAGCACTTGGCGTCAATGTGAATTCCATTACTTTTTTTACAAGTTCAGGGTACTTGTCCTTGTTGGGTAATTCCATAAACGCTCTAACAGATGAAACATCGCTTCGGTAATAAAACAACCACTTTGACATTTCCAACGTATCGCTTTCATTGTCAAGTATCCATTCAACGTCTTTCAACGTCTTCGGATCTTTAAAACGGCTGTTGGTTCTTAATCTAATTTGCTCATAACGATCATACTTTACTGCTGGATCTCTCTGTCCTTGTTTAGTAGCAAACGTTTTAAACGAGATTTTAAAATCGCTTCTTTCGTCCTTCCAAGTTTTTTCTCTGCTCTGATTTAAGGTAACACGATTATCTACGGTTGTTTCTAAATTGGTTTCCAAATATGGAACTTCAATCCAGCCAAGATTTACTGCCGCGTATAATCGTCTATACCCGTCTAATGGAATTCCATCCTTAGATAAAACAACTGGACTTAGCATACCTTCTTCCTCAAGGTCGACTTTAATTGATGTGATGTCGATTTCATATATTGAAATCAACTCAGGAGTAATAAGATTTAATAACTCCTGTGGATTTTTATATTTTTGTTGCATACAATTTTTTTTAACTGAATAATTGTTCTTGGGTGTTTGTAGTTGCTCCTACAGCACCCTTTTTTGTTTCGCAGCACAGCGTGCCAAATCCACCCATCACTGGACTTCTAATTTTTGTATTCATACTAATAATTAATTAACAGTAAAATTTGCTAGATCCTTTACCAGACTCCTTGTCTAATAAATTCTTCCATTTATCGAATTCCATTAAATCGACAGCAGCTTTATTTTTGGTTTCATCCAAATCAACAACTACACCAAATGATTGACCGCCGTTATTAGCGATACATTGATGGTAGGTGGTAGTTGATATAAACTGCAATACATTCATAGAAAAATCAAAACTTGGTGGTAATTGCTTTTCAAAATGATTTACAATCTCATAACCAAACTTAGCTTGTAAAATTGCTAATCTTCCTGTACTCATTACCGAATAGTAAATCGGTAAAAATTCTTCATTGTCTGTTTCAAAGGCAATGAAATTGTCTACTCCGGAATAGGTTTTTACTTTTACCATTACTCCGATTGTGTTTGTTTTTCCCATGTCGTTTGTTTTAGGGTTTAAATAATTAGATACTAATGCATTAGCAGATTGTCTATCCGCTTTTGCTTCTCTTCTTGCTGCCTTTGCAGCGGGTGAGTTTTTTAATGACATACAACTTGTTTTTGTTGGTCGTACATTTTATTGTACTACCATAATTTAGGGCAAAAAAAAAGCTGTGGCCTTTTCTTTTTCTAAATCGGTTATAAAAAAAATTTAATCTGTGATCCCATATTCCTTTTTATACATCCTCCAAAGCTCCATCGAAACAAAGGTTTTAATAAAAGCATCCCTATCCTTTGACTTTATTTCAACTATCCACTTTTTATTGTTCTTCATTATCACCATATCTACTAATATACCATCTCCCATTGGTTTAGCAGGTACAAAGGACTCAAAACCAAATGCGGCAAACATCTTTGTAGCGACTTCTACAAAATCCCATTCGTTATTACCAACATTCTTATTTAAAATCCTTTTCAATTCACCAGCTTGATTAATCCAATACGCCTTTATAACAGCGTACTTAATTTTACTACGTGAATGAATTGCAGTACTAGCGGTATAATCAGGTTCAACTATCAAACTCAACTTTCTCAATGGTATTGAAATACCCTGTAAAGCGTATAATTGTTCCATCAAAGTAAATTTCTGCTTTACCAACTCCCCACACTCTATTTCGCCCAGATAAAAACCCTTTAGAAGACTAATATGTTTAACAATTTCACTTTCAATCAGTTCATATTCACTTTTAAAACCATCAAAGCTAATATCGGAATCAGTCAAGCACCATTTACCAAATTCAGCACGACTCATTTTATTAAACAACTCTTCTGGTAGTATTCTTAATCCTGAAAAATTCATTTTAGGACTAATTGTCATCTTATTAATAAGAGTCAAATACTCGTCATTCAAGGGTTTGAATGTGTTGTTGCTCGTTATTACTTTATTTGAAAATACCATTTGTTTGTTGTTTCGAACACAAAGGTAATACTTTTTTTTGTCCGACCAAATAAATATTGAAAAAATATTGAAAAAAAATCACGTTACCTTCCTGACTAGTCCATAAAGTGATTGGTGAGGTGTGATGCAGCGTGTGTAGCAAAAACCCATTTACCTACACACTTACTACACACTTTTGGGTGATTTTACGTCTAAAATCTCTCTAAAAACCAATATTAAAGGAGTAGGTGTTTCCTAAACACTAGATCCAAGTTCGATTCTTGGCGAGACCACAAACCCTCAACACGAAGTGTTGGGGGTTCTTCATTTTGAGGCAACGTCGAAAGCTTGCTTTCGTAAGTTGGTGAGAGATGAAGAACCTAAACTGTCACGCGAAGCGTGATAGTTTGAAAGGGTTTGAGTAAGTTCAATACGGAAGAAGACAGTGCGAGCGAAGCGAGTACTGGCAGTCTTGGTTTCCAAGAAACTGTCAGTCTTGGAATAAAAGTCGAAAGCTTACAATTCCACCTCCATTAACTCTTCTGCAAGTTTATGTAATGAAAGTTGAATTTTATGCTTTTGAGCAGCTCTGGGCTTTTTTAAACCAGAAGCATAATGTTGAATTTGTTTTTGCTTTATTCCAGTAATTCTTTCAAAAGATGCATTGGTGAAAACGCCCTTGTAGTAATTTAATAAACTTTGGGTATCGAATCTATACTTGATTTTATATTCACCTTGAAGTTTTTTAGGAAGCTTATTTTTATTATACTTTTTATATAATTTGATAGCACTTAAGATAGACTCCTTCGCTTCCACAACAGTCTCACCAGCACCAAAAATTCCATCTAGGTTTTCTGCGTAAGCAGAATAATGGTCTTTTGTTTTTTCAATCACCACTTTAATTGTATTCATGCTTAGCTTAATTATTTATAAAAAATAAAGGTAGTAAAATTACTACCTTTAAAAAATTAAATATTTACAAACCCCTACTACTTCCTAGAAAATTTCTGTCTTAAAATTAAAGGAATAAATAAAGGCGCCTCAATTAAATAACGGCGGTACATTCTTTTGGGTTCTTGGATTAAACGAAACAGCCATTCAAGCCCAGCGCCATGCATCCACTTTGGTGCACGTTTTGCTAATCCAGCCATTACTTCAAAAGCACCACCAATGCCCACATACAATGCAGGATGTAGTTGTGCTTTATTTTGTGTGATCCACAAATCTTGTTTAGGAGCAGTTAAACTTATGAGTACGATATCAGGCTTAGCTTCATTCACGGCATCCACCATTTTTTTATTTTCTGCAGCGTCAAACACTGGCATGAAAGGAGGAACATAGATGCCCACTATTTTACAATTAGGATATTGTTGTAAAATCACTTGCTTCAATTTTTCACCCACACCAGGCGAAGCACCTAAGAGAAACAAACTAAAGTTTTCATTGGCAGCAAAAGCAACAAGATTTGGGAGTAAATCTAAACCAGTAATGCGTTCTACAATTGGCGTATTTAAAAATGTAGATGCCCATTTAACAGGCATCCCATCACAAAGCACATAATCGGCTGCATTATAAGCGTTTTGGACTTGTGGATTTTCATAGGCAGCAAGAATAGAATTCACGGGCGTAATAGCCACTTGAATTAATTTTTTTGCTTGAATTGCAACTTTAAAATCAGCAAGCAAATCTGAAGCAGTAATAGAACTTACCTGTGTACCTAAAATATTTACGCGCTGATGCATGTACAAATATACTGAAACAAAAAACCCGATAAGCAACTTATCGGGTTAAATATGGATCTTAGAAATTTATGTGCAAATTAATTCGAAATCGAAATCACCTTCGTATCCAATTGCTGATAGATACTATTGTTACTGATGTATTCTGGAACGAGCTCCTTCATTTTACCTACCAATAACATTTC
>CAMDDG010000131.1 GCA_945890895.1 Chitinophaga pinensis
CTTCGGCGCCATGCGGATTCTGCCCCATAACCCGGAACCGAAAGCTCCTGACATAGATCCAACCAAAATAGTAGAATTTAGCTACAGAGGAAAAACCTACCGTATAAAACAAGGGTATTTAAGCGACGAAGGCATGACGTGGAGTAACACGAAATGGCGCTATATCAACAACACTTGGGAAAAAGCACCCAATCCTGATAACCCAAGATTCAGCAGCAATGGTGTAACGAATAAAGATATCGAATTCTTTCTTTCGCGGAATGCCACGGTAGTTCCAAAAAACACCCAAAACACTACAAATACAGGTACCAACACGGGATCTTCCAATACTTCTGGGAATTCAAACACACAAACCAATACTGGAAACTCAAATGATGGAAACTCAACCTCCCTGACCCAAGATGACCTTTATTGGATTTCCTTTCTGAATCGAATTAAAGATAGAGAACCAACAGAGGCTGATAAAAACGAGGCAAATAAGAACCGAACTAAAAAGACGGATCTTACCAAAGTTGGAAAAAAGGCACGTGAAAGGGTGATTTATTGGATTCAAATGTATTAGCAAATACCGAATAAACAGATGAAATTATACTTACCTTTATCTTTAAATAAATGTTTCTTTTTATGAAAAAACATGTAGTTATTTTGAGTATTGTAGTTCTTGGAGGAATCTTTGCGGTGGTGGCCCTTTTAAGCCAAAATGGAGAAGTTCAAGATCCTAAATCGGATGAAGAAACTTGGGATAAATCTACGCTATCCACAAGAATCGAAGCCATTGGTTCAGCACCCTATTCAAAAGAAGAATACCTTGCCTTATTGAATGAAATCAATGGCCTATCCAGCGCAACGGAAATAAACTCAGCCGAAGCGGATTCATACCGAAACACCCTTGAGAATGAGCGGCAAAGCGCCTTATTCCTTAGTTTTAAAGACTTACGAAATTCGTGTTATTCAAATAATGCCAGCGAATTACTTCAAGGCTCCAAAGAAATTAAAGACTTAGGCCATGAATTAAGTAATGACTTGAGTACAGAAATAAGCACCTATCAACAATACAAAAAGGCGCTGTCCTATGAGGGACAATTAGCCATATTCCTAGCGAGTCCTTTTAATGAGGGTAAGGCCAGCGCAATAGTGAATGGCTATAACGCACTCATAAGTGGTAAACCGTTTTTCCAATGTCAAAAAATTCAAGCATTGGATACCAAATTATCGCAAGAGGTAAGAGCATTTAGAAGTTTTTATATTGATTATACATATAAAATAACTAATAAATTAGATAAACAATTAATCCCTGAATTAGGATGGTATGATGTCGACCTTCATCCCGACAACTATCGAATGTTAAAGCGTTACAAGTTTTATAGTAATGAAATAGATAAGTTAAATCAATAATATGAAAATCATTTTCCTTTCACTATGCTGCGTAAGTTTTGCCATGCTAAATGCTCAAACGCAATCATTGAATGATATTACACTGAGTGTAGTTAACTCATCCGAGGTGGTTACAAATGCTGCAAAGAGTCCCAAAAAACCAACTGTGGATTCTACGCTCATTAAATTAAAGGACATTGAAAAAATGATTCAGGGATTAAAAAATGAACTCAAAAAAGAAATAATTGACTCAATTCGCAGTTTGCCTACTATTGTAAATTCCCAGTTACAAGAAGAATTAATCGGAAAAACTGCAGAGATTGATTTATTACAGGAACAATTAAGCACGGCTATAACAGACAAAACTCAAGCAACCAAAGAATCAAAAGATTTCCAAAGTAGACTGAAAATAGTGCGAGATAGTGTAAACAATATCAATTCAGCCCTAATAAAAGAAGAAAGCGCAAATGACAATATGTGGGATAGCTTTATTAAGGAATATCTAAAATCCTCAGTCAAGGTCGCGGATGTGCAAATAATCTCATTAAAAAAACAGGCCCCAATGTACAGTAAGGACCTTGATAGTCTCTTAGCTAATTCCAAGATAATTACTGACATGGAAAACTACTTGTACGCGGGGATCGGTAAATTCGATGACATTTATGCAAAGTTTAAAATACCGATGAATAAAACTAAGTTTCCGGAACAAGCAAAAAATCAGCTAGCCATGCAAAGCGTGATCTCATTGTTTATCAAATACAGCAATGAACTCAGGAATAAATTAACGGAAATAAGCCAACTGAGTAACGAACTACGTAAATCTGAATTGGAAGAATGGCGGCAAAACAAATATGTTATTTATTTCCCTTCATTAAAAGCAATCATAGAGAGCAATTATAAAGGGAAATCTTTGTATCCAATTACGACCACTGCGCCATG
Organism: Chitinophaga pinensis; assembly: GCA_945890895.1. Classification (GTDB taxonomy): domain Bacteria; phylum Bacteroidota; class Bacteroidia; order NS11-12g; family UBA955; genus VMCP01. The sequence goes on from CAMDDG010000131.1 coordinate 2,314, forward strand.
AAAAAACGTTTCCCTACCTTAGTAGCAATAGGTGGAGTAATTTTAGTATTTAGTTTGCTTTTTGTTAAACGAGCATGCAGCACCGAACCGAGTAATCCAGACCGGGATAAAGACGGTATAGTGAATGACAAGGACGCTTGTCCCGACGTCTATGCTAAAACCCCTGATGGATGCCCGACAAAAGTGGAGAAATCCGGAGACGACCAAGACAAGGATGGATTTCTAGGAGGATTCCAAAAGGATACCAGTATTTTGGACAGAGACGATTCAGATCCCTGCATCCCCAACCCTACTTGCGATTATTGCGACAAAGATGGGGATGGACTCACCTATCCGCAGGAAAGAGCTAAAAATACAAAGCCAACATTACCAGATTCGGATGGGGATGGGGTTAACGACAAGTTGGATCGCTGCCCCCTGGATTATGGCATTGTAGATAACGATGGGTGCAAACTGGTTATTGATGTAAATTTAACCAAAACCAAAAGTATACTTCGATGGAATGAAAAGGTCAATCAATATGCTGAACAAATATTCTTATACGTTACGACTACTGAAGGCCTTAAAATATTTACTTTAAATAAAAGCTCTTCTAAATGTGACTTAAAAGAATTTCAACTTGACATCCGAAAAACAAAACAATTTGAATTCAAGGCTACGATGAACGAGGGTAAAGGAATTACATTAATTAATACCATCGAAACACCACAATGACATACACAATTAAACTCTTCTTAACAGGGTTAATAATGATGGTTAATCCTGATTTTATTTTGGCCCAGCAAACGAATAAAAATTCTTTAAAAATAAATCCAGAATTTTCGAAGATGGAGCTAGCTAATTACTATGAATACGTCAATGGTCATAATTTTTATCCTAGCAACCTGAATACCTATGACTTGTTATTTAATAAAACTGGGAATTACCATATTTCGGATAGTATAGTAGTACAATTGAGTAAAGACAACAAAATAATGTACTTTAAAAAAGAACCATTTTCTTATTATGATTACATGCATTTATCAAATTATCCGAACGAAAAAAATGCTTTTGTCATTCGATTAATTCTAAATCAACCAGAAGGTTTGATTTCGGACTTAAAGGAAATGGAACTTATACCACTTAAGTTGACTGTATATCTAAATAATAAATCATCAAGCTTGTATAACAATAACGAATTTTTTTTAGTCAAGGAAAAGCAATGATCGGTATTTATAAAACAATTAATGTGAGCTTCAATAAACTGAATTTCATCAAATTAAAAAAGGGTGGTCTTTGGCTTTTATTGATTTTTATATTTTCCAGCTGCGACAAGTATCGTTTTTGGAACTTAGCGAAACTGGCAGCGTTCAATACCCCTGTGGTTTCCAATAATTCGGTGCAGTCGTTTCAGGTAAAAGCCACCCTTCAAACCGATGGGCACACGGATATCCTGCGTACGGGGTTTGTTTGGTCGGATGTAAACACCTTGCCTACCATCAACGACAACGTGGCGGAATGCGAGCTCAACCAGCAAGAAATTCAAACACAGATACCCTGGCCGGTGAACACGCAATTTTACCTTAGGGCCTTTGTGGAAAATAAAATCGGAGTGCAATACTCCGAACCGCTCACCGTGAATTGGCCCGGTAATTCAAGCAACTTGCCAGAACTTCAAACCATCAACCCCAACCAAATTGGTTTTTTTGAATGTTCCATCAACGGTTTGATCCTCACAAACGGGGGGCTGCCCATTACCGAACAAGGATTCTGCTTTTCGTCCAGCAACCAAAGCCCTACCCTGTTAAATTCCACCCAGCTCGACAACAGCGGAAACACCAGTTTCTCGGCTCTCATTGCTAACCTCAACGAAAACACCACCTATTATTTTCGTGCTTATGCCAAAAACCTGCAAGGGGTCGGGTATGGAAATGTCATTGCGTTAAGCACTCAGAATTATTACTATCCTGGTGAAATTGGGAACTATGGCGGTTTAATCTTTTACGCTAAAACCGATACCCTTGGTGGATGGAATTTTCTCGAGGCCGCCCCAAGCGACTGCAACGGTAGCGCGGTATGGGCTTTTAATA
>CAMDDG010000132.1 GCA_945890895.1 Chitinophaga pinensis
TCGATGAATCTAACTTCTCCCATTGGCAATTTTCATTTCTAAAATGTCCGTAACTGGCTGTGGGAATATAAATTAGTTGCTTCAAACTCAACTCTTCAAAGATTTCATTGGGTTTCAACGGAAAAACATACCTCAAAAATGTAAAATTAAAATTAGAACCTCCTCATAATCCAAGATCTTTTTATACTAAATCACTTTTTAAAGGAATATATTTCTCTTGATCTCAATCCTAATTATCATTATTTTAGTACCAGAATGAAAACGATTGAAGTTGTGGCTGGAGTAATACGATTTGAGAATCAATATTTATGTGTTCAACGAGGCGCAAGTAAGTATGAATACATCCATCATAAATATGAATTTCCGGGAGGAAAAATCGAGGAAGGCGAATCAGAGGAACAGGCTTTGCGCAGAGAACTTAAAGAAGAATTAGAAATTGAAATTAAATCTATTATAAAAAAATTATCAATTGTTGATCATCAATACCCTGACTTTCGATTAATCATGCATCCTTATTTATGCGAACCAATGTCCAACAATATTCAATTAAAAGAACACATTGACTTTAAGTGGTTGTCTAAAAATGAATTACAAAAACTAGATTGGGCCGCTGCGGATTTACCTATTGTGAAAGAATTACAAAATGAATTTTAACGAATCGCTATTTCATGGATTTTTAAATTCTGAAAACCACAAAAAAGGGTTTCTTTCCCCCAAATTAATCACCAACAATCTTGAGTCAAACGACTCAATGAAAAACGTATTACGTTCAATTTTATCCACTTGTGATGAATATTTTATCAATGTGGCGTTCGTAACAACATCAGGTTTTGCTCAAATTCGTGGCATACTTATCGAGTTGGATGAGAAGAAAATTAAAGGAAAAATCATTGTTTCTAGTTATCAGTATTTTACAGAACCATTGGCTTTGCAGCAGTTAGCAAAATTGAAGTATGCTGAGGTAAGATTGATTAACGAAATTAATTCTCATGCCAAATGTTATGTAGTTAGTAAACGCAGCTACCACGACATTATAATCGGCAGTAGTAATTTAACCCAACAAGCTTTAACTACAAATAATGAGTGGAATCTGCAGGTTGTGGCTAGTTCAAAAAGCGATATTTACCATCAAGTTAACAAAGAATTTATCCTAACTTGGCAGAAAGCCAACAAACTTACGTCTGAAATAATTGATTGGTATTCTGCCATATACTATCAAAACAAATCTATTCGTCCTCAAATAAAAGACCCCAATAAAGGAACGAATTATTATGCAGAAATTGTACCAAATTCAATGCAATCACAGGCTCTAAATAATTTAGAAAAATTGAGAGCCGAAGGAGCCAAACGAGCTTTGATTATTTCAGCTACAGGTACAGGTAAAACGTATCTTTCCGCGTTTGATGTAAAAAATTTTCAACCCAAGAGATTCCTATTTATTGTTCACCGAAGATCCATTGCAAAAGCTGCAATGGAAACCTTTAAAACCATTCTTCCTCAGAATATTACTATGGGTTTATTTTCGGGGGAATATATGGATGAAAACAAGGATTACCTGTTTGCAACTATTCAAACACTAAGCAGAACGGAACATTTGTCTAAATTTAATCCCCAACATTTCGATTATATAGTTATCGATGAAACTCATAGAAGCGGCTCATCAAGTTATCAATCTATAATCAACCATTTCAAGCCCCAGTTTTTATTGGGGATGACCGCTACCCCAGAAAGAACGGATGGATATGATGTATTCAGTCTATTTCACAACAACATAGCGTACGAAATTCGCTTAAATCAAGCGATGAAAGAAAATCTATTGTGTGATTTTCACTATTATGGTATAACGGATATTCAGTTGGATAATCAGAAACGTGATATCCAAGATTTTACTTCTATAGAATTTGAACAACAAGCCAAACATGTTTTAGAAAAGGCCATTTATTACGGAGCCGATAGTGAAGAAATTAGAGGATTGGTTTTTTGTTCGACCAAAAATCACTGTCGTTCCCTGGCAAATTACTTCAAAAATAATCCCATCAGAAAATTCAAGGTTGAAATCATTGACTCCGACACACCCATTGAAAGTAGGGACGTACTTTTCGATCGGTTAGAATCAGACGACGAAGATGAAAAATTGGATTATCTATTCAGCGTAGATGTGCTCAACGAGGGTATTGATATTCCAAAGGTGAATCAAATAATAATGGTGCGACCAACACAATCCGCAATTGTATTTGTGCAGCAACTGGGTAGAGGATTGCGTAAAGCTAACCATAAGGAATTTCTAACTGTATTAGATTTTATTGGAAACTATGAAGATAAGAACTTCTTAATTCCGGTAGCTTTATTCGGTGATCGTTCATTTAATAAAGACAAATTACGCAGGCTGATGATTGATATAGATCATCATTCACCGGTTTCATCGACAATTAATTTTGATCTGATTGCAAAAGATCGAATCTTCAAATCCATTGATTCACCTAAGATGAATGTCAAGAAAAACTTGGATTCTGACTATCAATACTTGAAACGAAAATTGGGACGAATGCCATTGATGTGCGATTTTTTAATGGAAGATGAACGTGATCCATTTACATTTGTTAGTCATAGTAAATCATATGTCAAATATTTAAGAACCATTGAACCCAATTTACCTTCGTTAAACGAACGTGCATTGAAAATAATGGATTACTTGAATTTAGAAATCAATAACGGAAAAAGAATGTTGGAATCTATTCTTTTGCAGGAGATTATTGACAACAGGGCAATCAATCTCAATGAAATTCTATTACTTGAAAATAAATACGGAGTTCAAATCACTGAAGTAGATTTACAATCGGCAATTAATAATCTGAATTTCAAATTCAACAAGAAATATCTAATTGAAGATATAATTATTGAAATACTTGATAATCAATTAAAATTCACACATTCATTTGAAGAAGAATTGAATGAGAATCCATTTTACAATGACCTTTTTAGCGACAATGTAAAGTTCGGAATTGAATATTTCAAGAAAAATAAAATCTCTGAATTATCCAACTTTGGGTTCAATTTGTACTCCAAATACTCAAGAAAAGATTTTTGCCGCGTTTCAAATTGGCACTCTAATGAAGAATCAGTTATATACGGATACAAGATGTACCCACACATGATTCCATTGTTTGTAACATTAAAAAAGGACTTAAATATCTCTAAAGCCACCCAATATGAAGATTATTTTATCGATCAAAAAACGTTTCATTGGATGTCAAAACACAGCAGAAGTTTAAATAGTGCAGATATTCAAACTTTCATCAATAATGACTATGAGAACCGTCCGGTGTTGCTCTTTATTCAGAAATCCAACCTCGAAAATGACTTTTATTTCATGGGAAATTTAAAGCCATCGGAGGAAGTTCCAAACTTTATTGAAGGGAAAATAGATGGGAAAAGCGTTGTTCAAATAACTTGGAAATTAGAATTCGAATGTCCCAAAAATTTATATGAATATTTCAATTCGAATTTGAGTTTTTTTCTAGAATAATGATTTAATGATAAACCAGGGTATTGCAATTTCCCTCGACAAAAAGAAATACAGAATCAAACGAATTTTAATCGAAGATTAAATTTAATCAATAACTTTCCCTCTTTTGAAAGAAACAATTTGGCTAAATCATCCCTTGAATTATCTTCGGTTTCTAGCTCTGTATTTTCGAGTAGGTAATTTTCGTAAATGACTTGATTTTGAAATTGACCATGCAACGTAAACTTATTATTTACAGTCAGATTTTGCAAAGTTGAAAAATATTTTGGGTTCAATTCACTAAATGATTCCACGCCTGTAGCAACAACAGTCAGAAATCGTTTTATTTTGTATTCGTAAAAGGGATGTAAGAAATGTTGATCTAAATTCAGTGGATTAATTTCAGTGATTTTCTCACACAAATCACTGAAAACACTCAAATTCTTAGTCGATGCTATTAACAATAAATGAGATAAAATTTCTGGCAACTTACTTTCTAAAAGAATTAAGTTATTCTTTAAATCACTTTGCTCTATATTTAAATATTTGAGATCCCCTTCTAATCGGTGAATCTCTTGAATTATTTCGCTAACTCTATTTACGTTTGAAATACCATTGATTCGTTCAATTTGTCCGGGTGATAATTTAACATTCACAATTTCATAAACAAAAATAGCAGCCTCAGCATCTTCTTTGAAAAACTTAGAAACTCCATTGTCCAAATTATGCAAATAATGCGTAATTACAGCTTTTGATTCATTTACTTTATCGGGTTCAACAAGTCTAGCTTGAAAGCGTTTCCCATCGAATTCTTGAATACTTAA
>CAMDDG010000133.1 GCA_945890895.1 Chitinophaga pinensis
GTTTCAGACGTTTCCAATGAGTCTCTTCTTAAATAATATTCCAACAAACGAAATCGTTTATTTTCATGTGTCAAACTATCAAACAAGGTTTGTTCAACTAACAAACGACTCTTCATCAGTTCCAATAAATTATCGCCACCAAATGCACCCGAACTTCCCACACCAAAATCAAAACCAAACTGCGCTCCTATGGCACTTAATTTACTCAATTCTCCTTCTTCCGAATCTGCCGCAACAAAAATCAACTCAGCGGTATATTTTGTCTTTTTGATCCAAAAATATCCAAAACCCAGTCCCCCACCTATAATTCCTGCTATAGCTAATTTCCACCAATTCCGCAGTAACACGCGATACGTATTGCGAATCTTCAATACCAAATCCCGTAACGAAATTTCGTCATCTTTAAATTGTATTTGTGGTTGCAATTCTGTGCTCATTTAGTTCAAAAGGATTTTAAATTCTGCTTAATAACACCCAAAATGTAGCAAGACCCGTTAATTTCACTGTAACATTCTCAATTACGCGATTCCAATCCGTAGGATTATTCTTGTTACTTTCTTCTTTTACCTTTTTCTTGGGAGAGGCTTGAAAGAAAATTTCTGAACCTGCTGTTACTTTCGGAGTAATTACAAATAAACCGTAGTTCTTAGACCGTTTTATTTTACCCCCAGGTTCTATTAAATACAAACGTTTCTTACGATGCTCATCATCAAATCCTAAAGAATAATTATTCAAATAAAAAGAGGCCCTTTTACCTGAAATAAAGGGAGCAAAAATCTTAGTCTTATTCAATAATGTATCTGTATTGGGCAGGGTAACAATGTCTTTCTTAAGTGGAATAATCAATCGATCCCCTTCTTCTAAACGATAATTGAATTCACTATTCTTGTTCCGCATAACACTCTTCAAATCAAAAACCAATTGTTGACCGTTCTGACGGTATAATTGAGCTGCGTCGGGAAAGGCATATTCGGTTAGCCCTCCCCCCTTTTCTACAATATCACGAACTCGGTTCTCATTTTTTGCCATTATAAATAAACCGGGATGCATTACCTCTCCTTCAATAGAGGCACCAACTCTATCGTTCAAATTACTTACTCTTCTAACTATAACAATGTCTTCCGCCATCAATTCCACATCATCAAAAACCCCACCTGAGTTTGGATTATACACTGCTTTAATCAACTCGGTTTTGTTTCGATCACCTACTTTAAATCCGCTTGTGTGAACTGCGCTTCTTAATATCTCTACTTCCGTAGCATCTGCACTATACTTCAAACCACCAGAATAATCTAAAAGAACATTTAAGGTTAGTCCCTTTCTAAAATCAATTTTAAGTGGGTTTCTCACCTCACCGCGTATTTCAACTTGAAATGCATCTACGAACCGAGATTCTGCAAAAACCACCAATTGGTCTTTATTTTGCAATTCGAAGGATTTTAAATCCGTTTCATTTAAAGACAACTTTAAATATTCAGATGTACCATCCATTTGAGTTCGAATTACAAAAGCGATTTTCTTATTGGATTCTGGAGTTAATCCACCGGCAAGTTGCAACAACTGTTGAACATTCATTCCTTCAGACAAAGCATACTCTCCCGGGAAATAGACTTCACCAGAAATCTTAACTTGATTCTGCAATGTTTCAGTTTGTTCAAAAACAAAAATTTGATCTCCATCTTTTAGATTTTCCACGGGAAAGTTCTCATCGGAATTCGTGTTGGAATTGATTTCTATTTTTGCGTTGTTTTTATTCTGCAAATTTAAATTACCACTTAAATTTAATTGAATTAAAGTTCGGTCTCTACCATTTAATCGCGATAACGTAATGCGACTCAAATCTGCTTTCGCAGTCAGTCCTCCCGCATAGTTTATAGCTTCAATTAGTCCTTCGTTCTCCAGCAATTCTACTTTTCCAGATCTTAATACTCCACCTCTGAGATTGATCCGTTTTTTAACAGGTTTGACTACAATAAAATCACCATCCTCTAAAAAAGAATTATGTTGGGGATTGACTAAAAATTGGTATAAATCAAATTTAAATGCAACTTTGCCCGAACGAACTACTTCAACTTCTCGGATACTACCGTTCTCCGTAGGTCCTCCTGATAGGACCAAGAGATTAAACACGGTATTTGCTGCAGGAAGTTGATAGGTACCTGGTTTTTGCACTTCACCCGTTACATTCACTGAAATCTGTCGTGAAAAAGAAAGATCCACTTCCAATTCATTTCCGCCTAAATTGATTTTCTGTCCGATAGCTGCAGAAAGTATCTTTTCCAACTTACCAAATGCCAAACCTTTTACATACACTTTGCCCAACGCGGTTCCTAAATCCATTCTCCCGCGATCGTCAACTCGACTCACCTTATTAAAATAACTATTGCCAAACACAGTAACACTAATTTCGTCTCCGACACCTATAATATATTGATCTGGTGCCTTTATCGTTCTACCGTTTGCAAAGGCCGGAAATCGTTTTTCATCAAAAATCTTTGAAATATCCCAAGATGTAGCCACAATATCCGCTGAAATTTTAGGGTTGTTTTCTAAAATTGAATTGGGCGTTTGAGGAGTCAAATTGTTTCCGGCGTTCAATTTCGAACTGCTTGCAGTTGTAACATTGTTTGAACCACCGTCTAGATTGGATTTTGTTGGTTTCGGGGGATGTGAATTCGCGCTACTATTGGAATAATCCTGCACTATATTCTCGGAGGCCAAACCTTTAATTTTCAACACGCGGTTTCGAAACGCTTCCATCTCAGATTCAGACATTCCTTGTGCACGTGCCAAATCTATAACTTGGCTTTCGGTTAAACCTGCTTTTTCCGCTTTTGCAATCATTTGTGTGATTTCACTATCTGAATAATCACTTGCTTTTGCTTTAATTGTTGGCAATTGGGCTTGAACTAAAGAAATACATAAGGTAAAAAGCAATCCTAAAAGTATCGTTTTCAATTTTTTCATTTTCAATAATTTCATTCTTTTATTTTAAAATCTATTCCTAATTCTACACAGCTTCTCTGCACAGCTTCGCCCCTTGAGTTACATTTACATGTCTCAAAAAATCCTAAAAACAGAAAAAGATCAACCTTTGTTGACCTTCAAAAACCAGTATTAAAAAGCAATTTCTATCACAAACTATCTTTTCACAACTTATTTTTAGGCTTAGATAATTTCTGCCTGACTGTCCAAAAAACGTAAAACACCGTTTTCAGCAAAATTACGGCTTTCAACTTCAAGCTATTATTATCTAAATAGTATTTTTCTAATTTTAATTTTCGATCATCGGAAATAACATCTCTGCCGTTGATCTGTGCCCAACCGGTTATTCCAGGTTTTTGGTTGATAATTCCCAACTTCTTTCGTTGTTCGTGCATGTATTCCTCCGAAACGATGAGTGGCCTTGGTCCAATAAAGGACATATCGCCTTTGATGATATTTACTAAGTTTAAGGATTCATCAATAGAAAACTTCCTCAAGTAAAACCCTGATTTAAGAACCCAATTTCCTATTTCTTCTACTTCGCCAGTAGAAAGTTCGGGCGTTTCCTTACGCATGGTTCGAATTTTATAGAAAATAAAAACTCGTCCAAACTGTCCTACTCGAAACTGTCTAAAAATAAATGGATATCCGTCTTCTATATAGATTAATGTAAACACAATAACCAACAACGGTATAATTAAAATGAACAACAGTAAAGCCAGCAATCTTTCAATCATATCTTATACTTCAGTGGAATCGCGCACACATATTTCCAACCTACACTGATTGAAATTTCATTAACTGCCGCACGTAATGTTACAAATTTACCTCAAAGGTCACGCAACTACCTATATAGTACTTTTTTCTCATTTTGATAAACGCCCCATTTATTAGATGAACAATCATACTCAAAAGTAAAAAAATGCGTATATTAGCGAATTTATCGCATATGACTGTATTTCAGTACTTTGATGTTTTATGTAAAAATGGCAGATTTTTTTTCATGACAAAAACATTACGTTATATTAATGTCATATTAAAACATATACCCTGCATTTTTGTATTTATAACTCTTTTTTTTAGAATATACCACTAAATATTCGAGCCATTCATGATCCCTTTTGGGATATTCACACATATTTTTGGGCTGTTCATTGTTTTCCAGCAAAGCTACTTATTGCGGTAATAATAGCGACATTTTCACATTGTTGTTTTGCAAATCGAAACACGCAAACAACAAAAATCACACGCAATGAGCACCCCATATATTTTAC
>CAMDDG010000134.1 GCA_945890895.1 Chitinophaga pinensis
CCATTCTTTTCCGATTCAAATATGTTGATTATGAAAATGGTTTTGACTCTTTGGTACTTTTTCACACGGATACCACTCAAGCCAACAAAATTGCTTCATTTACTGGATCATCCGTTCCTGTTGGTGGAACTTGGTTCAAACTGCTGAAGAATAAAATTATCTTCAAGCAATACTCAGATCCCATGGTTGAAGGCAAAGGGTTTAAATTTGAATATGTTGGTTACCGCAAAACAATTTCTGTAGACCTGGGTCCCGACACCGCTGTTATTTGCTATGGAGATAGTTATACATTCAATCCCACATTTAAAAATGTAGTTCTTGCGAATGCTAAATTCTATCCGCCCTCTCAAATGAATCCATCTACGGGCAAAATTGGTCCAAAAACTACTCAAAAATACCATTTCAGCGTATTTGATGAATGTACGGGTTTTGGAACTACCGATTCCATCGTTGTCGTAGTAAGAGATCCACTTAAAGTGAAGATTACTCCTGCAGCTGAGGATGTTTGTCCCGGTTCAAACTTCGACCTAATTGCAGTTGCCACCGGTGGTGATAAGACTAATTATAACTATCTTTGGGACAATGGATTATCCAACAAATCTACCCACAAAGTCGTGGTAACAGATACCGTTGTCTACAAACTCATTGTAAGCGATGGATGTAGCGACACGCTTGCTTTCGACTCCATTCAATTAAACATTCCTGCTCCTCTCGATTTAATATCTAATATCCAAGATACGTTATTGTGTTTCGGGGGAAGTTTAGACGTAGAATTAATAAGTTTAGGGGGTAAACCCAATCAACATACAATTACGTGGAATTCAGGTTCATTAATTGGCGACACATTCAATTTCGTGCCTCCTGTTGGTATAAGTAATTACCAAGCAATACTTTCTGATGCGTGTATGCCATTGAATGATACCATTGAATTCAATGTCAAAAAGCTTCCTGCCATTACAGGTAATATGCTGATTAATCCTACTACATTGTGTTTAGGAGACAGCATAGACATGTCGTTTACAGTTGCAGGTGGCGATAGTACCAAGTACACATTTATTTGGAACTATACCGACACTTTGGTGGATAAATCACTTCGAGAAAGTCAATCCATGAGTAAGAATTTAATTTTGACCATTTTGGATGGATGTGGTGATTCGTTAGTCTTAAGTCAACCCATTGCAGTTAGTCCGAGCAAATTGGAAATAAACACCACACGATTTGACTCCATAATGTGTTGGTACAATCAATCAGGTCGAATTGACTTTAACTATAACGCAGCCAACAATCCGGTTACCATTGAATGGTCACCCAATATTTCAGCTACTGGAAAATCGGCAATTGATTTAGATGCAGGTAGTTATTGGCTGAGCATTCGTGATACATTTGGTTGTATTGATACCAATTTTTATACCATTAAAAAGTTCCCAAGAGTTTATAAAGCGGGAAATGACACTACAGTCCATCGGGGAACATTTGCACAACTAATCGTATTCAATTCATCTGCCCGTAGTTGGTCAGGTAGAAGAATTTATGGTATTCCAACAAAAGAAATCGTTCGTGCAATGCCGTTAAGAGATACAGTTTATTGGGTAGACGGTACAGATATCTATGGTTGTACTGCTGTAGACACCGTGAAAGTGCATGTAATTGATCCACCGGATTACAAATTACCCAATATCTTTTCGCCAAATGGTGACAGACAAAATGAAACTTGGAATCTTATTGCATTAGAGGATTACGAAAAATATGATGTCATTATTTTGGATCGACAAGGCAAAATAGTTTACGAAAAAGTGGGTTACGATAATTCTTGGCGCGCAACAGACAAGGATGGTAATGAACTTCCAAATGGTGTTTACTATTATCAGTTGAAAAATCGCGAATCGGGTTTAACTCAAAAAGGTTACATTCAAGTAGTTCGCTAATTTGAATTCGCTAATTTGAAATAATTGAAAAAGCACATATTCTGATTATTATAAATTAACCCCGTACATATTCTCATAGAGTGAGTGACGGATTCTTTTATTAAGTTCGAATTCTTTTATTTAGTTTAATTCATTATGATTAAAGCCAACACGGTTGAAGAGTATTTTGCTCAACTTGATGCCCGTTCATTTGAATCTCTCAGTGAACTAAGAAAAATAATAAAATCGGTAGCTTCAGAAGCTGAAGAAACGATTAGTTATGGCATGCCCTGCTACAAGGAAAACGGTATTTTGGTGTATTACGCTGCTTTTAAAAACCATTTCAGTTTATTTCCTACAGGTTCGGCTATCAAAGCATTCCAAACTCGCCTAGAAGGGTTTAAAACAAGCAAAGGAACGATTCAATTTAACTTTGATGATCCCTTGCCCATAGATTTAATTACAGAAATTGTAAAATTCAGAATCGAAGAAAACAAATTGAAGAAATCAGTTAACAAACCAAAGAAAAAGCCAGCTTGAAATCAAGCTGGCTTTTTCAAAACTATCTATGTTAGATAAAAATCGAGTTAATTCTAATCTTGAATTGCAAGGTTTGCTTTATCTTTCAATTAAACAAACCTTGCAATTAATCGGATTAACGATTGATATTGATTTTCAATGTAGAAACTCCGGCATTGCTTTCTACTTTCACGAAGTAATATCCGTTAGCAATTTGAGCATCAACTTGAATTTGACGATTCTTAACGTTTACTGATTTTTGAACCAATCGACCATCCATAGCGAAGATTTGCACAGATTTGATTGCATCGTTTTCTTTGGATGCAATATTCAATACATTTTCATTCAAAGGATTCGGGTAAACTACAAATTGTGTAGCATTCACTTTCTCAGTTGATGAAGCCACTTTTTCAATCATAAGTTCAAAACGATCGTTTGTATATTGATCACCAGCAGCTGTGTTAAACACATAATTCAAATCACCACCGTCTACAGTAACCAATTTGTTCAATTGTTTGTCGACCAATGTAATGGTATATTGTTTGTTTTCAGGGCACGATTTGAAATCCAACTGGTAAGCCGTTTTTTGAATGGTTCTGATTTCCAAAGGAATGGTTTGAGATGTTTCAGCGCTTTCTGGTCTGAAATCCATAGTTAACCAGTTATTGTCTTCGGTTTTAGTACCTAATGCTAAATAACCTCCCCAGAATTTGTTTACATCATATTGATCTACATTTTTATTTACATCAGCATATTTTGCATCCCACTCTAAGAACAAATCATCACTGAATTCAATGGTATCTGTCAAATAAGAAATTTGACCGTTCAATTGATTGCATAACAAACCAGAGTCAGCAATTCCAAAAGCAGTAGCTGCAGGAGCCGTAGTTGTTTTGTCGTCTTCATTGAAGGTTAAAGTAGCACCATTTGTATTTGCCATTGCAAAGAAAGATGCACCAATTTCGATAATATTCGCATTTGCATCGTTCTTGAACGTATTTGTTCCCGATTTAACTACCGTTCCAGTAGTGTTGTTCCAAACATTATAACTCTTTGTGGTTGGATCGTAGATTTGGAATTTATCTTGTACGTTACTGCGTGTAAGCTTAGTAAAATCGATATGACAAGGATATGGGTTAGCTACTAAATTGTAACCCGAGAAAGAACCTGAACCATTCTTTACCAAGGTAACGGTTTTGGAACCGGTAAATAATTCACCTTTGTAATCAATGTTACCTGCGTTTGCTGAAGCATTAGGATTACCTAATCCGTTTCCAGCCAAACCACGGAAGAACAATAAAATTCCTTTACCTGATTCAATTTTATTGGGTGTATTGCTTGAATTCAAACTATCCCATCTGCTAGCAGTTTCATTCCATACATAGGCAGAAGCTTTGCAATATCCGCAACTGCGATCCATAGAATCCTGGTTAGAACCTGTGTAAACTCCAGAAATAATCAAATCGTCGGTGATTTGAGACAAACTCAAACTATTTTTCATAGGGAATGCAATGGTTCTGTAGGTACGAATACCATTAGAATAGTGTTCAAAATAACATCCACCAGTTAAAGAAGCGTTGGTGCCTAAAGCTGCAACGCGACCGCGGTATGTACCGTTATTTCTAATTTGCAAACTCGGAACCCAAGCATTCCAACCTGCCACACCTGCTGCAGGAGTACCTGTTGAATTGATATTGGCATAATCCAACAAAGTCAATACTCCCAACATGGGTAATACGCGCTCTAATGAAAGAGAAGAACCTGCAACTAAACCTGTACCAAC
>CAMDDG010000135.1 GCA_945890895.1 Chitinophaga pinensis
TTTATTTTGATTTTATAATGATTGCTTTGATTGTTTGTCCATTGTATTTCAAGAATATAGATCCCGCTTTTGAGTATCGGAGAAATGCATATTTTACCATTATTAGGGATTACAGAATTATTTATCCAAATATTTTGACCGTGTAAGTCTTTGATTTTTAATTGACTTACCTCGGATTTTAAATTTTCCGGTAAATCGATATGGACATCAGAATCTGTTGGATTGGGATAAATTTGAACGTTTTCCAGGTTATTTGATAATAAAGCAAGGGGAATTTTAATATTCGCGGAAGCAACACAATGTAAATCACTACAAAATATTTCTAACCAGAATGAATCATTACCAACTTGCTTAGGGGAGTATTGATCTGTAGTGTTTATACCTTGACCCAATTCAAAACCTTTACGTCCCCAAGACCATAAAGTTCCATTCTCTTTTATTGCATAACTTCTTGTTCCACTAGTCGATATTGACTTCCAATCGGTCGAATTTCCAACCATTCTTGGTGTGTCTGAATTGCTGGAATTTACATAGCCTAATTGTCCATATTCATTTCCCCCCCAAGCCCAAATAGTCCCATCTGTTTTTAAAGCCAATACATGGAAATTGTTTGCACTAATATCTTTCCAACCATACTGACAACTCACTTTGTGTGGGAATGTATATCGAATACTATCCATTGGATGATAACATTCATTAATACCCGATAAAATATTGTCACCTTGAATGTTGTAACCTCTGGTATTTGATCCCCAAGTGTAAAGCTGATTCTTGTTATCAATGGCGTAATTAATTGATCCAAATACTTCGATTTTTAACACGTTACTCATTACGAAATTCATTCTTTTAGAAATATCGGATAATCTAGGATTTGAAATCCCTAGAGAACCAGCTGTATTTTCCCCCATTGACCACAACTCACCTTTACTATTGAGCGCAATAATATGATTGTAACCCACTTCGACATCAATCCAATTAGTGTTTGAGTCGATTTTTACTGGCACTGTTTCATCCATTCCAGTTGAACCTCCATATGGTGGTGGATAACCTAAGAATCTACCCCAAGCCCATAATGTACCATCTTTATGAATACCAGCTGTGAAATCAAATTTGGTATCGATGGTTTTCCATTCATCATTATTATCTATTCTAGTTGGTTCGTTAAATTCTAATTGATTAGAATTTATCCCGAGGACACCCTTAATGCCGTTATAACCCCAAGCCCACAGTTTGTTGTTTTTATCTTTAGCGTAAACGTGTGTTTGGCCAGTGTAAATTTCAATAAATGAGTCTAATTTATTAATATGTTGTGGAGTAGGTAATGATGCACTACTACCACTTTGTCCATTACCTATTACTGAATTTGCATTTGAACCCCAGGAATAGTATTGTTTTTTCGATTGACTCGATAAATTGGAAAATTGTAAAATGAATAAGGCAAAAATTAGTTTGAATTTATTTTTAATATTGATTGAATACATGATTTATTTATTAAATATAAAACGGCAGAGAAAAATTAATCCCTGCCGTCTCTTAAAATGAAATTAAATTAGTTTAAATAGTAGTGAAGACCTACTCCATAAGTTATACCTGAGATTGAAGCACCAGCTGCTCCAACATTCATAGAACCATATCCTAGTTCTATACTCGCACCAAGGTTATCTAAAAAGCCTGGGAAAAATTCAAGACCAGCACCTAAGCTCCATCCTAGCATATTTGAGGATTGAGAACCTAGGGATCCCATTTTTAATGTAGATCTAATTAATCCTGCTCCGGCAAATCCATAGGGAACAGCAACTCGATCTGTTTCAGTGAATCGATAAATACCACGAGCTCCAAAGAAAGTTACTGAATACCCAAAATCTCCACTAGAAGCACTAAATGGAGCAATAATTGGTTGAACTTGGATTTGTTCAGTAACTCCAATTCTAGCACTTAATCCAAAAGTTGGAAAAGAAGATTGTACACCAATTCCGATGTTTCTGTTGCCGTCTTGGGCTGAAAGTTGAAATGCACTAAATGCAAGTGCGAAAGTTAAAAATAGTTTTTTCATGTTTTTTTATTTTGGTTTTTTTAATCAATGGTTATGTTGTAGGGTATACCTGAGACCCCACTAGTAAGTACTGTTGCGGGATAATCACAGATATCTGAAGTGCCTGTCCCAACTATTCCGTTCCCACCCACATTGAAGATTTTGGTTTTATATAAATTGCCGTTTAAATAAGCTTCAACAGTGATATTTGAACATGAAGTTGTTACGCCACCGTAAATAGCGATTGGAAAATTCTGTCCTGAAGTAACATTGAAAGTATCTGTTAAAACTATGCCTGTATTTTTTTTGGGTACATAATATTTAACAGAGGTTCCCATATTAAACATATTCCCAACAACGATGGCTTCTGTGTTATTAGCAGGATTACTTGTTAGTTTGATAAATAATTTACCTCCTCCTTGTGTAGAGTTTTGTGTTTCTTTACCACAGGATACCATAAAAATCAAAAAACTTAATATGTATAATCTTAAAGTCATTTTACAAATTAAAATTATTAAATAATTGTATCCTACAATGTATCATTGTATTTAATTTTCTTTGTGTATATTGCGTATTAGTTAGCAAATGGAAAATAAACAGAATTACGAACGTCCCTCAACGATAAGAGTGATTCGTGAAAGCAATGGGTATTCACAGGAATATATCGCGTCAAAGCTTGATATTACTCAACAAGCATATTCAAATATTGAAAAGCATCCTGAAAACGCATCCGTTAAACGATTGAAACAGATTTCTGAGATACTGGCAGTACCTGTTACAAGTTTAATTGGTGAGTCTGAGCATTACATACAACAAAACTTCCAACAACAAGGTGGACAAGCAGCAACCATATTTCATGTACAAGGATTGCCAGAGCAAGAACGTCAACTTTATGAACGGCTAATTTCAGAGTTGAAAGAAGAGATCCAATTATTAAAATCATTGATTGGAACTAACTCGAAATAGTAAAATGGCCATATAGTATATATGCCCTTAACTTTTGAAGTTAATCGTTTGGTAAAAGTTAATACTTGAGGTTATAATCCCAAGAATAAAAAAAATCCACTCGTATTAGGAGTGGATTGATTTTGGTTGAAATGATAAACTCAATGGTGGTGGAGGTTTGGATTTACCTGTAAAAATTCCATTTTTAGGAGTTGTTAGCAATGTGTTTTCATGAGCTTTAATGGCTTGAATAACACTTTCAGCATCATAAAAGTAGGTGCGTTCAATAAAAGAGAAGGGGATGATGCCCTTGTTTCTTAAATTGGCTAAAGTGCTTTCACTAATACCACCTAGCAATTGACGAACCTCTTTACTTCGAATGAATTTTGTTGGTGGATTACTGAATCCATCAATTTTTTCATTCATCTTTTTTACCAGTTGGGTTAGGTCGTCCAGGTCTGATTTGGTTATTAATTCTATTTTCATGTTTACATTTTTTCAGAATCGAGTTTTTCGCTGAGTGTCTTCATTTCTTCACGTAAGCGATTTTCTGTTATTTTACCATAATGGTGGGTCATGTTTGTATTTGAATGCCCTAAAATCTTTGAAACAGTCTCCATTGATACTCCATTTTCCAACGCTACTGTAGTCGCAAATGTGTGTCGAGCAATATGTGAAGTTAGATTAAAATCAATATTGCAGATGTTCATGAGTTCCTTTAGGTAAGCATTGTATTTTTGGTTAGATGGGATGGGTAATAGCGTTCCTTTAGCTAAACATTCAGGATCATTTTTATACCGTTTGATGATTTCTTTGGGTACGGGTAATAATGGGATTTTGAACATAATACCTGTTTTAACTCTAGGTTTATTAATCCATTGTGTACCATCTAGGTCTTCACGAATATCATTTGGAGTTAATTCTTTCATATCGGTGAAAGCCAAACCTGTATAACAACCAAAAATAAATGCATCACGAATTTTACTTATGCGTTCATTGTGAATGGTTTTGTTTTTCAGGGTGCTGAGTTGAACTTGGCTAAGTTTCGGACGTTCCTTAGTAATAACAGTGCCTTTATAATTAACAAAAGGATCATGTTGTATCCATTCATTTTGTCTTGCTGATGTTATAATGGTTTTGAACGTTCTCATAAACTTCACACAAGTATTGTTGCTTTGCT
>CAMDDG010000136.1 GCA_945890895.1 Chitinophaga pinensis
ATCCGTTGATACGCAAACTGAGCAAAAAAGGTAAAAATGGAACCGTTCTGATTAACAGCAAGAACACCACTGCTCCCTCCTCTTTTTATGAGCTGAAGGCTCAGTTAACCAATGGTAAAGCACTGCCCTTTTCTGATTTCAAGGGCAAGAAGGTCATATTGGTCAATACGGCATCGGATTGCGGTTATACGGGACAATATTCGGAACTTCAATCCCTGCATGAACGTTTCGGTAATGCACTCCAAATCATTGCTTTTCCAGCGAATGATTTTAAGGAACAGGAAAAAAGCAACGACAGTGAAATCGCGCAATTTTGTCAATTAAATTATGGGGTAACGTTTCCTGTCGCAGCAAAAGGTGTCGTAATCAAGGATGCTCAGCAGCAAGACATCTTCAAATGGCTCACTGATAAACGTTTGAATGGTTGGAATGATCACGCTCCGGATTGGAATTTCGGGAAATACATCATTGATGAAACTGGAAATTTAACTCATTATTTTGGTCCGTCGATTTCTCCATTGGAGGATGACTTTATAAAGGCATTGAATTGAGATCCTTTCCCTTGACTGCGCACATTTCAATTGTTCGTATTATTGCAAGTAGTTTTGCTTTCATGATTTTTATTTATGGGATATGATCAATTAAAACTAGACAATCAATTATGCTTCCCGGTTTATGCGGCATCTCGCCTAATCACGAGGGAATATCAGCCGTTGCTGGATAATTTAGAAATAACCTATCCCCAATACTTGGTTTTATTGGTCTTGTGGGAAAGCGATAGACTTTCGGTAAACGACATCGCCAAGAAGCTCATTCTCAACACCAACACCATCACTCCCTTGCTTAAACGCATGGAGCAACAAGGGCTGATCCTCCGAAAACGCTCAGAAACCGATGAACGAAAAGTGATGGTTCATTTGAGTTCCAAAGGATTGAATTTGAAAGAAAAGGCATCGGAAATTCCCCAAGAGTTGGCTAAACGTCTATCAGAAAGCAACATAGAAATGAATGATTTAATACAACTGAAAGAAAGTCTCGACTCTATAATTTCATTTCTATCGAAGTGAATGGTGTGGGTGCATCGTGATTTCTAAGAATTTTCGCGGTAATTGGAGATGAAATATTCGATGTATCCATCCAATTGTGTTGCAAGATAATAGGGCAAATTCATCAAAAAATAGGATTTTCCGCTTGGAGTTGAGTGCTTTTCAACATTAAAACTTCCCCCATAGAAGCGAATAGCATAAGGGTGATTTGATGTCTCAATAAACTGGATTAAGGATCTCAATTTACCCGCCTTACCGGATTTTATTTCGATTGGAAAAACCAGGTTTCCATACGGATATAGTAAATCTACTTCCGAGGATGATTGCGATTTTTCCCTTACCCAGAATAGTGGTTTTTTTATTTTATCAAAATTCAATGACATTATTTCTTGATAAATAATGTGTGGAACAATCCCTCCTCTGTAAGCGTCACTAAAGTCGCTTAATGCCAATAAATCTGATTGAATATTTAGCTCATAATTTACAATTCCGGTATCCAAAAATTGAAGACGTGGTGATTTATTCAAGTCCACTCTTAAAGGCAATTGAGAATCTGTGGTAGGATAAATGAGTTGGATTATTTTAGCATCATCCAAATTGCGAAACGCTTCTCCGACTTCTCGAGATTTAAAATTAGAATTACCAAAATTCTGAAATTTTATTCGAGTATCTAAAGCTAAATGAGCCGAATTAATAATATGTTTTATGATCCTAGCTTGTGATTCGCTGGATGCATATTTTACAACATCTTCTTTGTAGGTATCCCAAATACTTTGATAAATTGGAATTAAGTCGGCAATTGAATTAGATTCAACATATTGAGCAATAACCTCAGGCATTCCACCAATTATGCAATAACGGTGAAACCATTTAAGCAGTGTAGGATGTGCGAATTCTTTAATAGGGATTTGACCTAATTCATGATGAACTAGGTTTTGTCCCACTGCCTGGAGAAATTCCGGAAAATTCACAGGGTACATATACAAAAATTGAACCCTGCCAACTGGGAAACTTTTAACTTTCCCCATGCTATGTTCTAACAAAGATCCAGCTGCAACTACATGTAATTCCGGTACATTTTCATAAAAATACCTGAGCATAAATATTGCTTCAGCTGATTCTTGAATCTCATCAATAAACAATAGTGTTTGGTTCTTTTCTGAGGATAAAATATTATGATCGAAAAGTAAAGCTTCAACCAATGTTTCCACGTTATCAAACCGAGAGAAATAGTTTTTGTGATCTTTTATTTCTAAATTCAGGTGTATTCTGTATTTGAATGTGTTGGAAAATTCTTTCACAACGGTGGTTTTACCCACTTGTCTCGCTCCACGAATTATAAGTGGTTTTCGCCTTGAGCTATTTTTCCATTCAAGTAATTTTGTTAAAATACTTCTACTAATATTCATTATCAATTATTTAACAACACAAATGTAACAAAACAAGGGCATTTTTCAATCTTTTATGTAATAAAACAAGGGTAATTTTTGAAATATTCCGTCACAAAACAAGGGCATTTTTCTATCTTTTATGCAATAAAACAAGGGTAATTTTTAAAATATTCCGTCACAAAACAAGGGCATTTTACACCAATGGTGATGTTTAACCTCATATTCCAGGTTAGATTTTACAATCATTATACAAGTAACGATGAAAAATAAAATAAGAGTGTATCGGACCCTGAAGCGAGTTACCCGTATCTTTGCGGCCGCATCCTTTGGGATGCGGCCTAAATTATATATATGACATTTGATTCATTAGGAATTGATTCTCGAATCCTAACCGCCTTGAAAAACCAAGGTTACACTACCCCCACTCCCATTCAACAACAGAGTATTCCTGTGCTTTTGGATGGCTTTGACCTCCTCGGCACCGCACAAACAGGTACCGGAAAAACGGCCGCGTTTACGATTCCCATCATACAACACCTACTGAACAACCCCAGTTCCAAACGTCGCGAAATTAAAGCATTGGTGGTTACGCCCACTCGTGAGCTTGCCTTGCAAGTTGCTGAAAATGCCAAGCGTTACAGCGCGGGGACAGGGTTGCGTACCGCCGTAATTTTTGGTGGTGTGGGACAAAGTCCCCAAGTAGATCAACTGAAAAACGGCGTAGATTACCTGGTGGCTACACCTGGCAGATTACTCGACCTTCACAATCAGGGCTATATTGACCTGCGTCACCTCACTCATTTTGTCTTGGATGAAGCCGATCAAATGTTAGACATGGGTTTCATTCATGATATACGCAAGCTACTGAAAATCATTCCACAACGTCGCCAAAGCCTCTTTTTCAGCGCGACTATGCCGAAGGATATCATTGAACTGAGCTCGCAAATCCTCAAGTCCAACTACAAACAAGTTCGAATTGCGGTGGAGAAACCTACAGCCGAACGCGTTTCGCAAGCGGTGTACTACGTCGCAAAAAACGACAAACCTGCACTGTTATTGGAATTATTGAAGGATATGGAGGGATCGGTATTGGTATTTGGTCGCACCAAACACGGTTGCGACAAAGTGGTGCGCATTCTTAATCAAAAAGGCGTGAAAGCCTCAGCTATTCATGGAAACAAGAGTCAAAACGCTCGACAAAATGCGCTCAACGCCTTTAAAGACGGCAGTTTGAAGGTACTAATTGCCACGGACATTGCTGCCCGTGGTATAGATATTTCTGGACTGGAGTACGTGATTAACTACGAGCTTCCGAACATTGCGGAGACGTATGTTCATCGCATTGGCCGAACCGGCCGCGCTGATGCTTCGGGAGCTTCCATTTCATTTTGTGCTGCAGACGAACGCGCTTACTTGAAGGACATTGAAAAGTTGATCAAATTAAGCATTCCCCTTATAGAGGTTCATCCTTTTTCAGAAGGGGCAAACGCCGAATGGGCGAAGCCAGAAAACAGAATTCCCGCCAAACAAGGTCAAGGACAGCGTCAAGGACAGCGTAAACCAAGTTCCAACCGTCCCGCTGGTAACAATTCAAAAGGTGGAAACGGCCGCAGAAAAAGTGGAAATGGCTTTGCTCGGGGTGGAAAATAGAA
>CAMDDG010000137.1 GCA_945890895.1 Chitinophaga pinensis
ACTAAGAAAGGTACAGTTCTTTAGTTCTTTTTTCAATAGAGTTTCTCTGCGCTCACGCATTATTGCCTGATTAAAAATATCATCCATTTGCCCGTCAATGAATAATACCTTTTTCGCTATTTGCTCGAAATTGAGTTCTGGTATGGCACCTAAATCTTCTCCCCAGATTAATTCCTTAAAAACAACATCTGTGTTTTCATTTTCTCGGAGCGTCTCTAATTCGTTCATCATCGTGGTCCAAGCCTCTGCGTCCAACTGAGACCTAAAAAATCTTGAAACTGATGACGCATCTATGTCCTGTATTTTCCAAGCAGATAGAACCACGACCAGAGAATCTAAATTTAATTGCAACTCATCTTTTAAACATTTGGCCGCGGCAATGGCAGATACCCCACCAATCGAATACCCTAGAATACTTACGTCAAAATGCTCGGTTAAGCCAAACCTTTCTGGATCATCTTTTATAGCGTGGAACAAGGCTTTCACGTCTGCTTTTACCTGGGTATAACCTCCGTGGTACAAATAAATTCCATGTACTTTTAGCCGACTCACTGGACTTACGGTATCCTGACCATCGCTTGCCATGGAACGTCCAAAATGAAAAGGAAGGGGCAATAGTATAGCAACAATGCCCTGTCGGTTCAACTGCTCACCAATTTCTTTGTATTTTTCGTAATCATCTTCCTTATTGCCAATTCCCTCTAAAAAACCGTTGAACATAATGACCACATGATTTGACCGATCATCGGTATTTTTCCAAATCTTGCATTCGAATTCATGGTTGTTGGGGAATACCTCAAGTTCTTTATACAAGACCTCAGTTTTTAGTGTAAAAGGTTCCATTCCAAGTATTTTTTTTTCGTGTGTAAATCTATAACATTTATTTTTCGGAATTTTAAAACCCCTCTAATTATTCTTCGGATTGACCTTATTTAGAAGTTCTTCAATTGCTTCGTCGGCATTTCTACCGCCGTAGACTACGTTCATGATTCCTGGTAAGAATTTATCCAACAAATGAAACACTTCGGTCAAATTGTCCTGAATGATTAATTCATGCATTCCCTCTTCTTGGAACCTGTAATAGGTTTTAGATCGTAAATGTCCATTCGCATGATTTAATTGCAGATGTCCTAAATAAGAAATGGCATTTGCTATATCGATGTACTTGGAAACCTCCAGGCGATGCGATTCAGGAATATTCACCGATGCCGAAGCATAGCACTCTACTAAACCCGCTCTATTATGAACGATGACCAATCCCGTAGCTCCTCCTACCGTTAACTCCACACCCAATTTTATAAGGGTTTGTTCCTCCGTATCTTGCTCGATTTGATAGGTGTAATTGATCTTTTCTAGAAAAGCAATGATTTGCTCTCTCATGGTGAATGATTCCAATTTTTCGAGTTTACTCATGGTTAATGCCGCTTTAAATTTAACATCTTGGATTTAATTATTTACCACTTCTACCCAAATTCTATTGGGATACCCGCCCTGGAAAACATACTCGGTAACCGGACAAAGCCATAAGCGATGCCCCTGCATAGTGGGTACGGTGTAGTACATTCCATAACTCACGGGCGCATGTCCCACGGTATTCAATAAACCCTCGTCCATGCCATACGAGTCCGATACCAAGAGGTGGGTTGCCGTTTCAAAGGGTTTCGCGCTAAAGTGTAACCACACCTCAGTACCCATTCGGCTCAAGTGATCCAGGAAGGTGTCGGCGCCATCCACCATCATTAGGTTGGCTTGCGTGCCAAGTCCTGCTTCTAAAAATTCTGGTAAGTCGATATACCAGGTGTTGCTTTGTTTGTAAAATCGTTTGGTCATACGTAAAAATTTTGGTCAAATTTAAACGCTACACCCGGCAAACCCCATTTCCTTGCAAGGTTGTAAGCTGGGGAAATTACCTCATACGATTGAAGTGACGGGAAAAACGATTGGGTAAGGTTGAGGGAATCCCCCCTACTCGCGTTACGCGCCCATGAAAAGCGCATGTTTTACCCCTGAAAAACGCGGATAACGCGCACAACTCGGTAAACGTGGTACAATTACGCGGATAACTCGGGTTACGTGGTGAAAATCTTAGTTAAAATGACATTTATTCATCGTCCTCCTTATTCACTAAAAACTGACTTGACCAAGAATCGTTAATCGGTTGTTGTTTCTTTTCTGATTTTATAATGAACATATTGAAAAGAAATTCCCCCAAAAGTAGGCCCGCTAAAAAGATAAAGCCGTAAAGACCTGTAAAAATAAAAGCTACCTCAAACAGGATTGAACCTAATAATAACATTCCATTTCTTTTTTTCATAATGTCAATTTTAATGAGCACCGATTGAACAATACATACCCAACGGACGCTCGATTATCGGTTACAATAAGTGGTTGTAGTTATCTTTGAAATAATTAATTTTAATCAACTTTAAACGAAAGAACCATGCGTTACCATACATTTCTCCATGTAACTAACCTTTGATGATCCGTCGGAAATTTCATCGAAGGTCAAGGAGGAATTAAGCAGAATAATCAAAGAAGAGTAAACCAACCAACTACCCCCCAAATACCGCATTCAAACTATCCATTCCATCGAGGAACGCGTTCGAAATCCACTGATTTGCGCCCACAACGATTTAAAGTCCCAAAACAGTGGCTTTTCTTATTATAAACTTATTCATTCCTTCATCATACTTACTATTTGCCTTACTTTCATTACAAATAACACAAAAATTTACCCATGTTACCTTACAACCTTGTTGTTATTTTACCCATGTTTTGTTACATTTTTTGTTAAAGCTAACTCACAATAAATGTTGATAGACATGTTTTTATAAACCTATTGAAATGGAAAAATAGTTCCGATCGGAAGCTAGCTCATGGGAATGCACCCTCATGCCCCACAAAAACCATGTAAGTTTGATACACAATGGAGATTTTGTTTGTTTGTATTAATTAACTGGACAGGATAAAATTATTATTGCTTTGTAAGAATCATGGGGATAAAACTTTGGTAGCTTTTGATTTTATCTGAAATTGTACTTTTGATTTCCATAGAAGATTCTTTAACGGTGATTATATCAGGAGATGCGTCAATCAAGTTTTTAAGCATGTTTGACTTCAATGCATAGTTCACATTTTCTGAATTGTAATTTTCTCGATTTAACGTTGCCGTGACAATTCCAACGACATTGCCCTTAATGTTGAAAAGTGGTCCTCCACTATTTCCTGGTTGAATAGGCGCTGAAATTTGATACATTCGAATGTCCCCATTAATCCCGCTTTTTGAAGATATTTTACCGTCTGTAAATTTGATTTCATTACCCATTACCCCAGCCAAAGGATATCCCATTGTGAAAACCTCGGACCCAACATCTTCATTTCCAAATTGAAGGCCATAGGGTATAACTTGATCTATTTTGAAATCATTAGAAATTATTTTCAAAATTGCCAGGTCATTTATTTTATCAGAAACCACTACGTCTGCTCCATATTTCTCTATTTTACCATTAACAGATAATTGGACATCAATAACTTTGGCATCTTCAATTACGTGAAAGTTTGTTACAAGATAGCCGTCGTTACTAATAAAAAATCCGGTACCTTGTGAATCGTATTCTGAATCTTCTAAGGAAAAATCTTTTTTTAACACATTTTTTTCTAAATAATCGTTAAATTTTTGAGATGCCTCTGGGTCATAAAATTCCATTGTACCTATGGTATTGATTACA
Organism: Chitinophaga pinensis; assembly: GCA_945890895.1. Lineage (GTDB taxonomy): Bacteria > Bacteroidota > Bacteroidia > NS11-12g > UBA955 > VMCP01. Next base: position 3,729 of record CAMDDG010000137.1, read on the forward strand.
AAGGAAATGTCTCCGTATGCCATTACACCAAATTCATTTCCAATCCAATCCCATTTTTTTAAAAAGTTCACTTCTTGATTATTTATATAGAAAGTAATTCCATCATAAAAGAATTTTATGTAAAGATTGAAATTTAAAACATTACTTTTCTTTTCTTCAGGACTCAATTTTAGTTGGTATGTCTCTCCAAATATTTTGGTTTCACCTTCAACGATTTTTATAAAATTTACTTTTAATTTTGTATCAATCGAAATGTAGGCATAGTTGTCGCTATTTTTGTAATCAAAAATAAACCCAATATATGCTCCCTTTTTATATTCTTTTTTGAGTGTTGACATTTCTGAAACGTAGCTAAATTTA
>CAMDDG010000138.1 GCA_945890895.1 Chitinophaga pinensis
TACTCCTCTAAGGAATATCTAGAAAGCATCGACAGGTTGGTCTTATTTTCTTCCTGATCGTATGTGAAAACTGTCTCCTTCTTCAATCGTTCTGAATTGAATAAACAACCCATACCTGAAATAGCTTCTTTTTTAACAACCTTATTTAACGAAGAGGTTGCTTTACTTAAAGGAAGTGAGGAAAAAATAAGAACCCCTGCGATAAATACTATACCACCTGCTAGAAGAAAATAACGAAACAAATTGGAAGATTTCATAAGTTATGATATATTTGTATGTACAAAAATAAAACATTCTTTAACAAATGAAACAATTATTTATTCTTTGCGTGCTCGCAGCTCAATTTATTAATGTAAATGCCCAAAATCTAACCAAAATTTCTCAATTCCATTTAGTTGATGAAAAAGGAAATCGTATTACACCCTTGCTGTCTTCCATAGAAGATTTTGATGACGCAGGTAATGCCGTTTACTCTGTTGGTGGAAATGCTAATAGTTGGGGACCGATCAAAGGAGCTAAATATGGGATTATGAACAATAAGGGACGTATTGTGCTTCCTGCAACCTATGAATTTTTGGATAAATTTTCTTATGACAATGATTCTTTATACAAATTCGGAAAGGGAGAATCGAGAGGTTTAATAAATTTAGCGGGGAAAGAACTCATTCCCGCCATGTTTAAATACATTAATAAAATTTACTACACGAACTCCGTGGTATCTGCGGAAATGGAGAATGATGAGACGAGATTATATTCCTTTGACGGTAAACCACTCACTCCACTCTATCAAAGTTTACGAGAAAACGAAAAAAATTATCACTTTAAGATTAACGGATACGAAGGCTACATGGATCACAAGTTTAAGGAAATCATTAAACCAGAATTTGTTAAATGTGAAGAATTAAAAAATGGCACTTTTCTGGTACAAGACAAAAGCCTAAAAGCCTACATTCTTTCGAAAAATGGTACTCCAATTTTTGATACAAAATATGATGAGATTGATGTCGAATACGGGTCAGACTATGAAACAATTCAAGGTTACACCATAACTAAATTGGGAAAGGAAGGGTTTTGTGATCCAACGTTTAAGGTAATCCTTGACCCTGAATTTAGAGGACTCAATAGGATTTCATTTGGATGTGATAATTTCATATTCTCAGCAGAAAAAAATAGAAACGAATATTACTTGTATGGACAAACAGGCAAATTACTATCTAAGAATAAATTCAAATACCTTGATACCTATTTAGCATTTGACAAGTACATTATAGGGGATTTAAAGGTAAAGGAAAAGAAAAAGAAAAAGGATGATGAGTACGATTATTATTCAGAACCAAACAAGTACACACTCCTAAATCTTCAAGGAAAAGCCGTTTTAAATCAAACGTTTGAAGATTATAAAACACCATATAGTTATTCAAACGAAACGCTTTTATTACTTAAAATTAAGGGAGCGTGGGCCGCGTATAATGAACAATTAGAACTTGTTTTTAATCATCCTAAAGGTTCACAAGAGAAATACACCTACATGGAATCGCTTGGTGATGGATTATACAGCGTTCAAATTGGAGGTAAAGACGAAGGATACGGTAAACCTGAAGGAGGGGTATATGGAATTTACAACGATCTTGGTGAAGAAATCCTCCCTTTGAAATACGAGGATATCGAAGCGTCTGGGTATGGAAACGATAAAGTGCTTTTAATCAAGAAAAATGGACGTTTTGGTATTCACGACATCACCGGGAAACTTTTAGTTGACCATTTATATACAAGTATAGATCGTGATGATGAATTTTGTATCGTTGAGGATTATATTGAAAAAACCGAATCTAGACGTTTCGGACTTATTTCCACAATGAATGGACAAGTTAAAATTCCCGTAAAATATGGTTCGTTAACCAAAGTATACTCCACAGATTATTATGTGGTAACAGAAAATAACAAGTGTGGTATATTAAATAACCAAGGTACCGTAGTTACACCAATTAAGTATAATTATTTGGAAAGTGCAAGTCTGGATGAAAACAAAGACGTATTCTACGTTAATGCATATGGAACCGTTAAAGACGGGTACTATGGGCTTGAGGTTGAAGGAGGAAATTGGGGTGTTATTACGACAAAAGGTGACACGTTAATCCCGGTACAGTACAGTAAAATCTCTTTTATTAATGACACCGTAGTTCAATTAACTGACTTAGATAAAAATACGTATTTAGCTAAATTTCCCTCACTAATGCGCATCACGAATCAGCAAATAACCTATATGGATAAACTGGGGTATTCTTATGAAAACCCTAAATTCCTGATTGGTAAAGATGTAACTCTTGGAGAATATGGCGACCCTCAAGGAGGTTTGTATGGCATTACTGATTTAACAGGTGCTAAGATCTCAGATTGTAAATACTCGGAAATTGAAGAAGAAAACGACCATTACATATGTAATTATGCCGATTTCAATGGATACGACTTACTTGATGAAAAAGGGAATATATTAATTCAGCAAGCATCTACCATACAGCGATTAACGGATACGGTTTTTATTGTTCAAAAAGACGGTTCAGTTTCACTGTTTAATGTAAATAGCAGGCAATATAACACACTTAATGGTGCCATCGAATATAGTGCTCCCGAGCGTTTTTATCGAGGAGCGGTGATTGGAATTAAGTCTAAAAATGATAAATGGGGAGCTATTAATGAACAAGGAGACTGGATCATCAAACCTCAATATTGTGATATCATAGGCAGCGATGACAACTACCTAATCGTTGGAAAATGTGAAGGTGTTACTTTTAAATATGGGGTGATTAACCTGGCCAATGAAATCCTAATTCCGTTGATCTATGACTCAGTGGATGAAGATTATGGCAACGAGTTTAAATGTGTCTTGGGGAATAAATTGTATACTAAGAATTTAAGCAATGAAACCCTCGAGGTTGAAAATGCTACGGACGAAAATATTCGTGATTAATTGAAAATAAATAGGTTTCTGAATGAAAACAGTGGTTACAGCGATAAAAATTGGACTTTTTGGGTGCTTAGTTGTTATGGCAACTTCGTTTGATGTATACGCACAACAAGCATCGGTAACTCGCGGCTTGGTTCAAAATTCAACACAAAGTTCAACATCAAACATTATTAAAGAACCCACCAAAGGCGTCTTAATAGCTAATTGGAAGTATGAATACACCAATGATTATCCAGTATTAACGCATCCATTAGATGATTGTTTGGCGCTTAAAAAAGTGCTAATGTCTAAATATAATTTTTCAGATGTTACCATTTATGAAAACCTAAACGGTGATAGTTTAATTAATTTATTTAATGACCTATATTCTTTCCAAGGTGACCTTTTCATCTTTTATGCCGGACATGGCGACACAACACACGATAATGGTGGTGGCATAAGTTTTATTGTTCCAGTTGATTTTAATAAGGAGCAAAATCTATCTGGTACGTCGGAACTATTTACCTATGGAAGTCTCACCGGAAAACTCACCAACAAACGCGAACGAAAAATTCAAACTAAACATTTGTTTTTTGTTTCAGATGCATGTTATTCTGGAATGGATGATATCGAAGATCAAATGATTTCCATGCGTGCCAGTATTAGTGATGAGCAAGACTTAGAAACAGCATACATGAATCCAGCAGCATTTTATCTTGCGAGTTCGATAAATCGCCCGGTATCTGATAAAAGTTGGTTTCTTGAAAATTTCATTTCAATTTTAGCGAATAACGAGAACGGCTTTATTTCCGCAAGCCAAATAAATGCAGAACTCACTGTTAATCGGAATAAAGCGGATAAACGCACCTTAGAACAGCAAGGTATTACGATGAATACGCATGTTTTTAAAAAAATGTCGCCGTATCGCGAAGGTGATTTTATTTTTTTCAAACGTGAAGCGACAGAACAATTATCAAAAATAGGAGGCGGAGCAGCACCTTCCCTAAATACAGAAATAGCAAAAAAACCCAAGGTTAATCTGAACTTTGAGATTAATGAGATGGATGGCGAATTAAAAACTATTCCCCTAACGACGAAAAATGGAATTCAGAAAGAGTGCTTTTCTAAAATAAAAA
>CAMDDG010000139.1 GCA_945890895.1 Chitinophaga pinensis
CAATGTCCTGCTCCTTCAACCAGATGATATTTTACTTGGGGAAAGTGCGTTTCAACATATTCTTTATCTTCTTCTTTTAAATAACCGCTTTTTTCACCCAGAATGAAATCAACCGGTTTAAAAAAGGAGTTCTTCAAATGAATTTTATCGATAATTTCAAGATAGTGATTTTCAATTGCTTGGATGTTGATTTTTAATTTGTATCCTCCTTCCGAATGGGGTTCTAAATTTTTGAGTAAAAACTGACGAACTGACATTTGAGGTGCATAAATTTCAAAGGCCGATTCGGCTTCTTTTCTTGAATTTAATTGGGTAAAGTCAATATCTTTAAATGCTTTGAAATATTCTAAATGGCCTGGAAAATATTTTTTTGGAGCGATATCTGCAATGATCAACTGTTTTAATTTTTCGGGATAGGTATCGGCGAATAACATGGCTGTTTTACCACCCATTGAATGTCCCAAGAGAATAATTTCAGAATGATTAAGATGCGCCATCAAGTTAATGATATCCTGCACCATGGCTTGATACGATGCGTCGTTATCGTGGAATGATTTTCCGTGATTTCGGGCATCTAGTGTAACAACCTGATAATCTGCAGCAAGTGCGTTAGCAATTAAGTGCCAATTGTCTAACATACCAAAAATCCCGTGTAAGATGTACACGGGATTTGGGTTAGACTCACCATATATTTTGTGATGTACTATATTCATTTTAAAAGGTATTCGACTTTTTAACAGTCAAAGATGGTGGATTAAAGGTAATTAGCTATACAATTAATTGATGTGATAACACATCAACTGTTTTAAGCCAATACTTCTTCAACGGGAGTGTAGGGCAAATTGAAAGCCTCACTTACGCCTTGGTAAACAACTTTACCGTTAACTACGTTTAAGCCCAAACGCAAATCGTTGTTATCAGAACATGCGTTCTTCCAACCTTTATTAGCTAATTGAATAGCATAGGGAAGCGTTGCGTTGGTCAATGCTAATGTAGAGGTGTAGGGAACAGCACCGGGCATATTAGCTACACAATAGTGCATCACGCCATCCACTTCATACACTGGTTCAGCATGAGTTGTTGGTTTAGAAGTTTCAAAACATCCGCCTTGGTCGATTGCAACGTCAACAATTACTGCACCTTTTCTCATAGTTGGAAGCATATCGCGAGTGATCAATTTTGGAGCTTTAGCACCTGGTATCAACACACCACCGATAACTAAATCAGCAGTTTTAATTGCTTCGCGAATGTTGTACTCGTTACTGTATTGAGTATTTACATTTGGAGGCATAATATCGTCTAACTGACGTAAGCGATTCAAGTTAACGTCCATAATTGTAACATTTGCACCTAAACCAGCAGCCATTTTAGCTGCTTGAGTACCAACGATACCGCCACCTAAAACAATCACATTTGCAGGTTTAACGCCGGGTACACCTCCCAACAAAACGCCACGACCACCCATTGGTTTTTCTAAATATTTAGCACCTTCTTGTATACTCATTCTTCCAGCTACTTCCGACATAGGTACCAACAAAGGCAAACTGCGATCACGCTCCACTGTTTCGTAAGCTAAACAAACGGCATTGCTTTTAATCATAGCATGAGTCAAAGGTTCATAAGAAGCGAAGTGGAAATAGGTGAAAAGCAATTGATTTTCCTTGATTAAGCTATATTCTTGTTCAATAGGTTCTTTAACTTTTACAATCATTTCCGCGATGCTGTATACTTCTTCAATGGTTGGAAGGATTTGCGCACCAGCGTTTTTGTATTCTTCATCAGAAAATCCACTGCCATTACCAGCTGTTGACTGAACATACACGGTATGACCGTGTTTTACAAACTCACTTACACCCGCTGGAGTCACTGCAACGCGGTTCTCATTGTTTTTAATTTCTTTTGGTACCCCGATTATCATGGCTTTTTAAATTACGGCAAAGATAATATTCCTTTATGAAATCTCACGATATCTTAGCGAATAATGGGGCTGTCCGATATTTAATAATTATAAAACTCCACTTCTAAAAACAAAAAATCTATTCTGGTGCAATTCTCAGGGATATTTTGCAGTTAGAACAGAATATTATTCTTGCCCTATTTAAGCCGGTTTTTACCCTTGGATTAGTTTAATTGAGGTAATATAAATTCGTTGAAAATAGAGTCAATAATTTGATTTGTTGGTAAAAAATTCGGCTTTTGTTCTTTATTTCTGGGGGATTTTAACCATCGATTGAACGCATCATAGAAATTAAAATCCAAACGATCTACCACAGTTACACCCATTTCTTTCAGTGATTCCGCATTGCAATACTGCTCGTATTGGCCAGTTATAGGAATAACTAATAATTCTTTATTCAAGAATAGCGCTTCGGCAGGTGTTTCAAATCCTGCTCCGCAAATAATACCATCTGATTGAATCATTGATTGAGCGAATGATTCGTTATCAATTGGCTTCCAAGTTATATCGCCTTCAACATAATTTTTGGAAACCGAGGAATGAAATATTTGAAATTGCACATTGTGTATTCCGTAGAAGAATCGACGGATTTCCTCAGAAGAATATTGCGGCAAATAAACGGTGATTTTGCGCTGCTGGTTACCAAGAGTTTGGATTTTATTCTGCGAGTAAGTGTCGAAAACTTCATAAGAAGAGTCGTAATTCGATTTAGATGCAACTGACTGCGTTGGAGAATCAGAATTATGCTCGTATTTGAAATTCCACAGTTCTTTTTTTATTATAGGGGGAAAAACCCACGGCTCATAAGATCTGAAATGAAAACCCACATTCCAGTTTGATTTACAGTAATTTTTTAGAATCCAATTTGCTAGAAAATTTCCTTTTTTAGGTCTGGGTGTTTTTGCTGAAAAGAAGCTTGCTTGATGTCCTAAGTGTATAAAAGGCTTTTTATTAATTTTGCAGGACAGATAGGTAATAAATTCAAAATCATTAATTACCAAATCATATTCATGTATTGGTAGTTTCTTAGCATGTTTAAGAATTTGAATGGGATTACTTTGAAAGATTATCTTAAAATAATTTAATTTTCCATTGTTTCGATAAAATAAACTCAACCCATTACTTCTGTATTTGATTGGTATTTCTGGCGATAAACTAGCATTGCTTCCGCTGAGGAAAAAATCAATTTGGCCGTATTTTTTCAGATATGGATACAACTCGATAGCACGTGCAATATGTCCGTTACCGGTTGCTTGAATGGCATAAAGTATTTTTAAAGGTTTTACAGGCATGGATAATACAATCAATTGGGGAAATAAGTCAGAAGATGTTTTTTACATAGCGCTGGATATCCAAAACGCTACTTTTTCAGTTAAAACATCGGGTATTTTAGGAGTAGTTGGAAATTCCACGGAAATTGTTTTTTCGTAATTGTAGGACTCATGGTAATGTATATTCCATTCGCCTTTATGGTATTCCAATGAAGTTAAATTTTCAATCCAATCGCCGCTATTTAGGTAAGTAATAGTTCCTTTTTCATTGGTGATTTGTCGTTTTTGAGGTTGGTGTATATGACCACAAATTACAAAATCAAATCCTTTTTCAATGGCTAATTCAGCTGCAGTGTCTTCAAAGTCGGCAATCCATTTTACGGCCTTTTTTACTCCATTTTTTACTTTTTTAGATAGAGAATATTTCTCTTTTCCAAGAGCATTCATAACTAAGTTCAAATTATGATTTAACCAAATGAGCAAATCATAACCTTTACCACCTAGTTTGGCAATTAGTTTTGCGCTTCCTTTCGTAGTTGCATCAAAAACATCCCCGTGAAAAATCCATGTTTTTTTACCATCGAGTTCTAGAACTAGTTTGTCATCGATGGTTAATTTTCCAATACCAGTACCCGAGTATTTTCTTAGTGCTTCGTCGTGATTTCCGGTGATGTAATAGACTTGTGTGCCTAACTCCATTAATTTGAATACTTCACGGATAACTTGAATGTGGGCAGGAGGGAAGTATTTTTTTCTAAATTGCCAAATGTCGATAATGTCGCCATTTAACACCAAGATTTGAGGGCGGATGCTCTTTAAGTATTTA
>CAMDDG010000140.1 GCA_945890895.1 Chitinophaga pinensis
ATGAAAAAGGACTTCAAATGATTCGCGGGGAAATGGAATTGCTGTTCAATTAAGAAATCAATTTAGAAGTAGCCTTTGTCTCCGGCTCAAAATTCACCAAATAAAAAACCGAAACCCAATTATACATAATAAACAAAACGGATTCAACCCAGAATAACCATCCCTCGAAATAAACAGAAACCCAATTGTACATAATAAACAAAACGGATTCAAAGCAGAATAACCATCCCTCGAAAATAAACAGAAACCCAATTGTACATAACAAACATAACGGATTCAAAGCAGAATAACCATCCCTCGAAATAAAAACCAACAAAACCAATACCCAATACATGAAAAAGAACGGAAGCGGAATAGAAATTCAACCTATATACAGTGGTTCAAATAGTGAAATGCCGGGTAAATTCCCATTTACTCGCGGAGTTCGTGAAGATATGTACCTCGGCCGATTGTGGACCATGCGACAATATGCAGGTTTCAGTACAGCCGAAGAAAGCAATGAACGCTACCATTATTTATTGCAACAAGGCACTATGGGATTGTCTGTAGCATTCGACCTTCCCACGCAAATTGGTTACGATTCCGACCACCCCATGAGCGAAGGCGAAGTGGGCAAAGTAGGCGTTGCTATTGATAGCTTGAAAGATATGGAAACGCTGTTCAAAGGCATCCAACTTCAGGATGTTACCACGAGCATGACCATCAATTCCACCGCATCTATTCTATTGTCGATGTATGTAGCCTTAGCGAAAAAACAAGGTGCCGATTTAAGTAAAATTGGGGGAACCATTCAAAATGACATATTAAAAGAATACGCAGCACGCGGAACCTATATTTATCCGGTTCGTCCGAGTATGCGAATCATTACCGATATTTTCGAATGGTGTAGCAAGGAATTACCCAAATGGAATACCATTTCTATCAGCGGTTATCACATTCGCGAAGCTGGAAGCACAGCCGCACAGGAACTTGCATTCACTTTGTCCAACGGAAAAGCCTATGTAGAAAGTGCGTTGAAAGCGGGATTGAACATTGATGTTTTTGGGAAACGTTTGTCGTTTTTCTTTAATGCCCACAACGATTTTTTTGAGGAAGTCGCAAAATTCAGAGCAGCCCGCCGAATTTGGGCTAAAACGATGCAATCCTTGGGAGCAACCGACCCGCAAGCTATGATGTGTCGCTTTCACACACAAACGGGTGGTTCTACGTTAACGGCACAACAACCAGAAAACAATATTGCCCGTGTTACTTTGCAAGCATTATCTGCAGTTTTGGGGGGAACTCAAAGTTTGCATACCAACGGTTACGATGAGGCGTTGAACTTACCCACTGAAAAAGCGGCTCGAATTGCATTGAGAACACAACAAATTGTGGGTTTTGAAAGCGGAGTAACGCAAACCGTGGATCCGTTGGGTGGAAGCTACTACGTTGAGGAATTAACCAACCGCATGGAAGAGGAAGTGATGAAAATCATGAATCAAATCGACCAAATGGGAGGTTCGGTGGTTGCCGTTGAAAGTGGTTGGATGCAGGAAGAAATTGCACGAAGCAGCTATTTATACCAACAGGCCATTGAAGATCAATCGCAAATCATTGTGGGGGTGAATAAATTCCAAACCAAAGAATCGGAAACTGCACCGTCTTTTAAAATAGACGACAGCATTCGAACCGTTCAATCTGAAAAATTAAAACAATTAAGAGCGGAACGAGATAATCAAAAAGTTCAAGATTCGCTTCTAAAATTAGAAGAAGCCTGTGTAAATGGGTCAAATGTGATGCCTCATATTTTGGAAGCCGTTGAAAACTATGCTACTTTGGGAGAAATTGCCGACACTATGAGGAAAATCTTCGGCGAATTCGGAAATGTATAGTCTAAATTTTTTTAATAATCAAGTAAAAAAAATTGGCAATTTGTGAATTTTCATAGTTTATTTACAAACTGATTGAAGCGAAATAACACGCATTGAATTTCAATCAGTTAAATAACTATTTTAACAAGTAATTAACAAATATTCAGTTTACAGTACAATATGGAAAGAAAAGCACATGAAATTGCATGGCAAGAATGCTTGGAGATTATTCGGGACAATGTCAATCCACAGAGTTTTAAAACGTGGTTTGAACCCATTAAACCGGTAAAAGTCTCTAATAAGGTTCTTACCATTCAAGTCCCCAGCCAATTTTTTTACGAGTGGTTGGAGGAGCATTATGTGCAATTGCTTCACAAAACTCTTAAAAAGGTAATCGGTCCGAACGCTAAATTGGAATATTCCATCATTGTGGAAAATTCCAACCATGCCGATCACCAGCCCTTTACCATCAATCTCCCCACAGGAAATTCATCCAAACCCGTGAACAACGAGTTGGGAATGCCCATCAATCTTGAAACACCCATCAAGAACCCATTCATCATTCCTGGATTGAAGAGAATGAATATCGACAGTCAATTGAACCCTCGATACACATTCGATAACTTCGTGGAAGGAGATTGCAATAAGTTGGCCCGCAACGCGGGATTAGCAATTGCGCAAAAACCGGGTGGAACCGCTTTTAACCCCCTAATGATTTTTGGTGGTTGCGGTTTAGGTAAAACCCATCTTGCACATGCCATAGGCAACATGATCAAACAACAGCACAAACAAAAAGTGGTGGTGTTTGTCAGTGCAGAAAAGTTCATCAATCAATTTATCGATTCCGCTCGTCAGGGCAACAACAATCAATTTGTGAATTTTTACCAATACTTGGATGTTTTAATTGTTGACGATGTACAATTTTTCTCTAAGAAGGAACGTACCCAGGAGGTTTTCTTCCAAATTTTCAACCATTTGCATCAAAACGGTAAACAAATTATTTTGACTTGCGATCGTCCTCCAAAAGATTTAAAAAATATGGATGAGCGTTTGTTGAGTCGTTTCAAGTGGGGATTATCGGCGGATTTAACTACGCCCGATTTTGATACCCGTGTTTCTATTTTAGAAAACAAAATGTACCAAGACGGTATCACGCTTCACAAAGACGTGGTAGAATACTTGGCGCACAACATTGACACCAACGTTCGTGAATTGGAGGGCGCATTAATTTCATTATTGGCACAAGGTTCATTGACGCGCAAGCATTTGGATTTGAATTTGGCGAAGCAGATTGTAAAGAATTTCGTTAAGAATTCAACCCGCGAAATCAGCATCGAATACATTCAAAAATTGGTTTGCGACTTCTACAACATTCCCGTGGAGGCCGTTAAATCGAAAACCAGAAAGCGCGAAATTGTTCAAGCTCGTCAGATTGCCATGTACTTCACCAAAGACCTTACCAAGGCTTCTTTGAAGAACATTGGTATTTTCTTCGGGGGACGTGACCACAGTACGGTTATTCACGCTTGCCAAACGGTTAATGACTTGATCGAAACCGACAAAAAATTCCGCCAAGACGTAGAAGAAATCGAAAAGCGCATCAAAATCAATACGTTTTAAGGTTTTGCGCGGTTAGGAAGGACTGGTTTGAATATGAGTTTAAGGCAGTTCTGGTTGAGTGATTGGGGAATTGGATTAAAAGTGCTGCGATTATAAAGGTATCATGTAATTCAGCTCCAATGGTTCAATTGATACCCAGATTAAAATAATAACGACAACATTAAATTTACAAAAGGCCAACTCTAGCGAGTAGGCCTTTTTTTTTGCGGTTGGTTGGAACTTCCAATTGGGCTTATGTGTGGTTGATTTTGAACACGATTCTTGTCCATTTCAATTCATTCAATAAAATAATCATTCATTGATTAAATAATGTTGATGCGGGATGGGGGAAATTGTAATTTGATAACCTCTTCCAATTAACTATGTTCTTCTTGAATAAATTAGAAAATCATCTATAACCTTTGGCCATGCGCTGGCCCATTTCGAGATATTCTTCTTTATGCGCAGGGATAGTTCCAAGTCCGTCAACGTATCGATTGAACATACAAAAGGCAGCTGCCACCAAAACCGCATCATGTATTTCT
>CAMDDG010000141.1 GCA_945890895.1 Chitinophaga pinensis
ATTCAAGAGCATCATGCTGTTAGAAACAGTGTGGGTGTTTTTGATGTAAGTCACATGGGTGAAGTGTATATTACTGGACCGCAAGCGTATGCTTTAGTGGAATACATTACCAGCAACGATGTAAGTTCCCTTACTGATGGAAGAGTCCAATACTCATGCATGCCCAACGATGAGGGTGGAATCGTAGATGATTTGTTGGTGTATCGTTTTAATGAAGAAAAGTATTTGTTGGTTATCAACGCCTCCAATATCGATAAAGATGTAGCTTGGATGACCAAGCAAAACGAAAAGTTTGGTGCTACCATTACCAATGCTTCCGATGATTATTCATTATTGGCCGTGCAAGGACCCAATGCCATACATACCTTACAAAAATTGACTTCGGTGAATTTAAGTGACATTCCTTACTATCATTTTGTTGAAGGGAACTTAGCTGGTATTGAAATGATTATTTCCAACACTGGCTATACCGGTGCGGGAGGTTTTGAATTGTATGTTAAAAACAACGAAGCATTAACTCTATGGAACGAAGTTTTCAAAGCAGGTGAAGAATTTTCCATTGAACCTTGCGGCTTAGGAGCTCGTGATACCTTAAGACTGGAAAAAGGTTTCTGCTTATACGGTAACGATATCAACGACAGTACATCTCCTATTGAAGCAGGATTAGGTTGGATTACGAAGTTCAATCAACCGTTCCACATGAGCGATTATCATCTAAAAATCAAAGAAGATAAACCCAAGAAAAAATTGGTTGGTTTTGAACTTATAGATCGCGGTATTCCTCGTCAGCACTACCCTATTTGTGATGCGTCTGGTGCCGTAATCGGAGAAGTTACTTCCGGTACTCAATCACCATCATTGAACAAAGCAATTGGATTGGGATACGTTGCCTCTGAATTTTCAAAAGCAGGTTCTGAAATTTTCATTGAAGTTCGTGGTAAATTACTAAAAGCGGTAGTTTGTAAAATTCCATTCTTATAAAAATCTGCAATAATTAATTCTATAATAAAAAAGGGGCTAAACGCCCCTTTTTTATTCTGTTTTTGTATTTAAAATGTATTTATCTGTTCCTATTGTTAATATAAATTCCTATAATTTATATACATTCCTATATCTATATATATCCGAATATTAAAATACTCTTCTTAAATTAACACACAATTTCTACCTTAACCGTCGTGGCGTAACGCTTCAATCGGGTTCAACTTGGCCGCTTTATTCGCAGGATAAATTCCAGCTACCAATCCCACCACAACACAAACAATTAATGCCACTACTACCCAATTCCAAGGTGCTATAAAATCAGCTCCCAGAAAATGTCCCACCAAATTCCCTAAACCCAATCCAAATACAACACCTGCTATCCCGCCCAATTGACAGATAACCAATGCTTCAACTAAAAATTGATTTCGAATGGCTTTCTCGGTTGCCCCCAACGATTTTCGAATTCCTATTTCACGAGTTCGCTCGGTAACCGATACCAACATGATATTCATTAAACTCACCGCAGCTCCCAATAGTGTAATTACCGCAATTAACGTCCCCACAGAAGAAATCATCGATAAATTTTCCTTCACATCTGCCGCAATTGAGTCGCTTCTAACAATGCTAAAGTTATCATCCTCAGAAGGCTTAAGCAATCTTACACGTCTCATCGCAAGCAATGCGTGATTGACTTCTTCGTCGAGTTGTCCCACTGAATTTACCAAAACACTGATCATAATATTGTTCTCAGCGTTCGTAAAATCTTGTCGTGTGCGCAACAACCCCAAGAAAACATTTCGATCGCCGCCGGACATTCCCAAGCTGCTGCCCTTCTTTTTCAATTCACCAATAACGCGATAGGGTTTGCCATCAATGGCAACGGTTTTGCCAATTGCCGTACCCGGTTTTGCATCGGGTCCAAAAAGCAAGGTTACCACGTCGGCACCAATTATGGCCAGTGGCAAACTCATGGAAACATCGTTTCCGGTAAAATTACGTCCGGCAGCCAACTCAAAACTGGAAGCTGCCATATAGTCTTCATCAATTCCAAGAACTTTAATATTGGGATTGGTTTCCTTGCTCTTGAAGCGAACTTTTGCGTTAAAACTGGCCGTTACGGAAAAAGCAATGGTTGCTTCGCCTTTATACAAATGTTCAAATTGCTTAGCTTGATCGTAAGTTATATTCGGAATTTCGGTTGGTGCTCCAAACCGATTCACCGAAACGCGATTGGAAATATTAAAATTCTGCGATCCAAAACGGCTCATTGTTTTGGTAATTGCACCACCCATAGCGTCGATGGAAGTCAGAATACCTACCAAGGCAGTAATTCCAATAGCTATAATTGCCGCCGTAATAATGGCTCTAGCTTTGTGACTGCGCAGTGCTGCGAAGCCTTGACGTATATGTTCTAAGATGAGCAGCACCTGTTTATGTTTTGGGGGATTATATTTCGGGTAAAATTTAAATTCTACTTAATCAATCGTTTGGATCTGATTAAAGTCAATTAAAACGTTCAAAATTATGCGGAAAACGACTGGCCACAACCACAGGTTTCCGACGCATTTGGATTATTGAAGGAAAATCCGCGGTTGGACAATCCTGTTTCCCAATCGATTTCCATTCCAAGTACGTACATCACGTGCGCCTTGTTCATTACCATGGGTATTCCAGACAATTCGTATTCTTTGTCGCCCTCTTCCTTCTTATCGAATGCCAACAAATAACTCATTCCTGAACAACCTCCACCTTTTACACCGATCCGTAAAACAGCATCGTCTTTGAGTTCCAAATTAGCATACAATCGTTGCAATTCTTCTACCGCTTGAGGCGTAAACTTTACGGGTGGCTCTTCTTTTTTCGGGGGATGTATATTCGGGTTGGATGCATTGAGCGTTTCATTCATCACTGCATCTGATAAATTTGCATTTTCCATAAATACAAAAATACAAAATTCAATCGACTCCGCCTTGTTGCAACCCTGCTTATCCGATAAACGCATTATCTTTGTCGAAAGAATTCAATCTTATGCAACCCAATAACCAATTATTAGAAACGGCATTGTTCATTATTGCACCCAGTTTACTCATTATTTTAAGCATTTATTTAACGCTCAAAACGATGTCGCGAAATTTGGAAAAAACATTGAGGAGCGAAATTCTTAGACAGAATAACCAAGATTTTGTGAAACTCAAATTGTCGGCTTATGAGCGTCTGGCACTACTGTTGGAACGAACCTCCATGCCGGCTCTCATTCAAAAATTTGCTAAATCCGGCGTTCGGGCATCGGAAGTTTCCCAGCTAATGCTCATTTCCATCAATGAAGAGTTCAATTACAATATTTCACAACAAATTTTCGTGAGTCCTCAAACTTGGGGCACCATAAAAATTGTGAAAGAACAAACCATTATGCTGATCCAACAAGTGGAACGGGCTTTACCGCCTGAAACAGGCAGTGCAGAATATTGCGTTGCACTGATTGAAGCCATGAAACAAAACGGCGAAGTTCCGCATGAAAAAGGACTTCAAATGATTCGCGGGGAAATGGAATTGCTGTTCAATTAAGAAATCAATTTAGAAGTAGCCTTTGTCTCCGGCTCAAAATTCACCAAATAAAAAACCGAAACCCAATTGTGCATAACAAACAAAACGGATTCAAAGCAGAATAACCATCCCCCGAAAATAAACCGAAACCCAATTGTACATAATAAACCAAACGGATTCAAAGCAGAATAACCATCCCCTGAAATAAACAGAAACCCAATTTTACATAACAAACAAAACGGATTCAAAGCAG
This sequence comes from Chitinophaga pinensis, assembly GCA_945890895.1. Lineage (GTDB taxonomy): Bacteria > Bacteroidota > Bacteroidia > NS11-12g > UBA955 > VMCP01. Next base: position 3,782 of record CAMDDG010000141.1, read on the forward strand.
AATAACCATCCCTCGAAAATAAACCGAAACCCAATTGTTCATAATAAACAAAAACGGATTCAAAGCAGAATAACCATCCCCCGAAAATAAACAGAAACCCAATTGTACATAATAAACAAAACGGATTCAAAGCAGAATAACCATCCCTCGAAAATAAACAGAAAC
>CAMDDG010000142.1 GCA_945890895.1 Chitinophaga pinensis
GGCACCATCCGCATGGCCAATGCCTTGATTAAGGCAGGAAAGCGATTTGAATTTGTGCTTCTTCCAGGACAGCGTCATGGATATGGAGACATGAATGAATATTTCTTCTGGAAGATGGGTGATTATTTTACGGCTCATTTATTGGGTGATACCAATCCTCCTCCAGTGGATATGGTAGAGATGTTGCGCGATAAACCCAAGGACAAATAATCCTGCTAGTTTCTTTTTTTTAATCCCTCAAAAAGTCTTTGCTTTTTGAGGGATTTTCCTTTTTCCCTTTCTTGCAATTCAACAAGTGCGGCCTTATATTTAAACTTTTACGAATCCATTCATCCAGACTAAACTTACAGAATATGCCAAAGTGCGTTCATATGGGAGCAAAATTGAAGTGCTCCTTTGGTGCAGGACCCAAGGATATGGTAGTTTTACCCATAGCAATGGCCATGAATGCTAATAAGCCGTTGGCTGCTCAGATGGATTTTGTCCCCATGTTGAATGTGCCAGCTTTCGGGCAATGTAAGTCACCTCTAAACCCGATGAATTGGAAAATGGCCGGGCCTGTACCTGTATTTGTTCCTTCTTCTTGCATTCCTGTCCCTATAATGCCTTGGTCCCCAGTTGCCAAGAAACTTAAATTAAGAGGTTTCCCAGCAATGCTTGCTACGAGTAAAACGATGTGTGTTTGGATGGGATCAATTACCGTGGATAAACCTGGGGTAACTAATGTGGAGGCGAAGTGATTAGCTTTGCTTCGGTAATTTTTTATCATTCAAAGGAATTTTGTATCAGAATCCTCCCCAAAATTTCCAGAGCTAATTTTTGTGATCCTATTAACACCTGAAATTCTTCCAATCGATAGAGGTGTTATCTCTAAACTCTTCAATATCAGGTCTTTCTATAGCCGGATAACTCAGCCACAAGAAATAGGCAACAAATTTTAAAAATGCGCTAGCACCTATTTTTGACCTTAGTTATTTTATAAAGGATTGCCCTGAAACTATTCTCAGAAATTAAAGTCCCCTCAGCCTTGCTTCCAACTATGGGCTAGATCAACTGCAGTGCGAACCATCTTCCAATTTATATCTCCTAAAAGTGCACATTCAGCCCCTAAAATAAACTCCTCTGGGGCTTGATTCAACACCGAATTGACTGTATGGACCAAGCTACTCTGGCTATCTTTGGAAATTGGGCCTCTTTTTTCCAAGCCTCCAAATATGGGGCGCTTAAACTGCTGGGAAACTTCTGAGGGCTGAAGTAGGGCGTTGCCAAGCTTCATAGAGCAATTAACAATATGTCCTGGATAATCCACAAAAGGAGTATAATCTTCATAGTCCGCCACGTAATCGCAAATATGTAAGACGTTGCAATCACAGGCTTCATTGATACGGTTCATCACCGCTAGGTCGTAAGGCTTCACGTAATTGGTAAAAATACTTGGATCTTGGAAGCGAAAGCCTTCTCCACCTTGTGTGGAAGCTAGGAATCCATCCACGCCTAGTTTGATACATTCATTGGCAAAAATAAGAGTGCTCTCAGTAATAATCTCCATGCCCTTTTTTACTTTTTCGGGATCTGTTTTCAGATGCTCGGTAAGAAGATCACCTCCCACAGAATGACCTGCACTCATAAAGGGAGAATAGAGAGTGGCTATAACTGGAGCCGATGACTTTCCCTTTTTTACCAATTCTTTAACTACATAAAGTTGTTTTTCAAAAAAATCTTTTTTGTAAAAGGGCATTTTCTCCCAGTCAGTAGGTTTGGAAATGCTGCTTAGTTTAGGAAACTCGGCTTCATACTGGATTTTAATAAAATCCATGTCTATGGCTTGGAAGTATTCCAAGTGTCTATTGACTGCTGCATCACCGGTTTTGTATCCTTCACCAAAATGAACAAAAAATGCACTAGGGATGTAGCCATCCATTCGTTTGCCCTCTAACAAGGAAAAAATAGCATCTCGCTTGTTCACATTTCTCTTGAATGGGCCTTTTTTGATGCCCCATGCCCCTGAAACGGTAGCTAGAGAAAGAGCTCCTAAAGTATAAATAAACTCTCTTCGTGATTTCATTAAGAATCAAATTAATTACACCAATAAATAAGGAATTTTCCGATAAAATATCAAATTATTTTTTTGAGCAGTTGGCCAATTATCAAAATTTGATGCGCTGAACTTTGATCCAATTTCCAACATTTTTAAGTATATTTTTAGTTCTATTCCTTAGACCAATATTTACTCATGAGTATAAAAATTTTAAAAATCACCTCATTAGTACTTCTCCTTACTTGTTTGACTAGTAAAATCATGGCCCAAGGGCAATCAGCTTTTTGACAACATCTTGGTTGATATTGGCCTCAACTATGAATTGGAGTTTTCTCCCTGCATTTTTGGAGATCAGATAGAAATAGAACTTAGCCTTCAAGGCTTGGATGTTGCACTTACAGCGAGCACTTTTTTTTCCACACCTCCCAAGGAGGGCTATTCCATTGATTTGGATATCTTATTCGCTGAGGCAAGTGCAAAGATTGAGCAAGCAGCAGATCTGGAAGAGCTGGACCAACTATTGCTCTTGATGAAAACCAAGTTAGCGCTTCGAATTGTGGTGGAAGGGCACACAGATAAGGTGGGGTTAGAAAAATACAACCTCGACCTTTCCTTACGTAGAGCCAATTCGGTAAAGGAATATTTGGTTCAAAAGGGTATTGATTCAAGTAGAATTGAAACCAAGGGTTATGGTTGGTCAACTCCTGCCTATCCTTACCAAGGCGCTGAAAAAGAAAACTCGCTCAACCGACGTATCGAGGTAAAAATAGCGAACTAATCAAAAAAAAAGCCCAAGAAATTCTCAACCGAAAATTTCTTAGGCGTATGAGATGGTAAATTTATTCTACTTTGTAGGCATATTCTCCATCTTCGTCGATGTACAGCGTTAAGACTGAAACCTCACATAGATCAATTTCATTGATGGCGATGTATTTCAATTCCGATTCGTCATGGGTCAACCGAAGATCCCAAATGCAGAGGGTTTCACCATTAACATATTTGAATGTGATGTCTATGACAGCCCCATCTTCTACGATATCTTCAGGAAGGATGTCTTCACCCCAATTTTCCGTGGTGGTTTCTGTCAAATACACGGCATAAAAATCTTTGCCAGTGTTATTTACCAATTTAAAATCTAATATAGTTGTTTGTCCTTGCGTCCAAGTGGTAGCCGCAAAAATTAGGGCTACAGAAAGTAAGATGTGTTTTTTCATGTTTACAATTGTTTGAAAGGGTGTGATTACAAATGATGTTACTATTGTTTGACTTAAAAAACTGATACTAAACTAGTGTATTTTTTACTTTTCTATACTAAGGCATTATTATTATTTTGTTAGGAGTCTCCATTACCAATTACTAATTTTTTTCTTGGTAAAAAAGAAAAATCCATCAACTTTTACCTAGGGTCATCCAAAAAATTAGGTAGATCACAAGTGTTGCACCACTGCTAATCCCGAAGGTTAGGCCTCCGACACCAAAGAAAAATACGAGGAATAAGCCCCTCAATAATCCAGAGGAGGTTCCAAGAGCTCGTGCAATGCCACCCAATACACCACCAAGCCATTTGTCATTTGCGTTTCTAGTCATTTTTTTAGGAAGGAAAATTCAATTTTAATTACCCTTGTAAAAAAAGCAAAAAAAATGAAAATATGTATACTTATGTAGGTAGGCCTAGGGATAGATCCAAGATACTTGGCTATACTCCCATTTTGAAAAATTCAATTAAGTAGGTTGCTTTTCGGGTAGTAAAAATTGTTTGAATTATTTAAATATTGTAGGTTTAGATTACATCGATCTGTATCAATATCAGGTTATGGTAAGTAGCTCCTAGTTAGTTCAGAAAACATCT
>CAMDDG010000143.1 GCA_945890895.1 Chitinophaga pinensis
GTTGAACACGTTAAAGAAATTTCCAATGGTCGTAAATTGGCCATCATTCATGTAGGGGCGGATATGTTTTTGCGCGAATCGTACAATAATTCTGATTGGTTTCATCGATTGAGTGTTTTGAGTTCAACCGGTGAAGAGGTTACCCGAGAAAGCAGGACTCTAACCTACAACTACGATGTCGGAGGACCCTTGTGTTTTGCTGGTGACATTCCCTTTAGAAATCATGAACTTCCAGAAATTCATGTTGGCGATTGGCTGAAAATTCACGATGCGGGTGCAAATACATTTGCATTGTGGTCGCGACATTGCAGCAGACCTTTTCCGTTGGTTTTAGGGTTAATAAATGGAAATTATTTTGTACTAAAACAGCGAGAATCCTTGAATGATATAGTTCGATTTTGGGGCGAAGAAAGAAATTCGTAATTTTGAAAAATTTATTGAAAAACAGTTCAACCTAAAACACTTTTACTCTTTTATGAATTTTGAATATCGACCATTAAATTACTCGTTTATTAATCAATATAAGGAGATTCAACGTGCTTAACGGCATAGCTATTGCATTAGCTTGGCCAGATACCTATTGTAAAAAGGCTGGTGCTTGGTACGATACCCCAGCAGAATGGCTGAAGATTAGCAACGGTAACTATTATAAAGTAGGACATGCAGCTCTGGTTTTGATCGAAAAATCAACCGGACAGTGTCATTATTTTGATTTTGGAAGATATCATTCCCCACATTTGCACGGTCGGGTTCGAAGTGCCCACACCGATCATGATTTGGAGTTGAATATAAGAGCATTGTTCGACGAAAAAGGAAAGTTATCCAATTACGAAGATATTTTATGGGAACTATACAACAACGAAAGTTGTCATGGTACCGGTAAATTGCACGCTTCTTATATTGATATCAATTTTGAAAAAGCTTTCAACAAAGCTCGTGAAATGCAATCTGCTTCACCCACCGTTTATGGCCCGTTTGTGCCCGGTGGAACCAATTGTTCGCGTTTTGTTAATACGGTAATCGTTGCAGGCTCTCCAAAATGGTATTATCGAATGCGCTTGAAATACCCAACTACAATCAGTCCTACACCGAAAGGAAATGTTAAAACCTTAAAACATTATTCAGTTGTAGGTGAAGATGGAGTTTTAATTTCACATCATGGCGCTCCACGTAAAGGAGGACTCTTGCCCAAAATTGTACCTGCGCCTACCAAGCCACAAAATCTTCCCGAAAATATACATTGGTTAAGCGGTGAAGGATGTGGTTCTTGGTTTTATCTTAATCAAGAAATGGATGGAATTGATATTCAGCGTTTTAGTCCAGATGGAAAATTGGAATGTCGGGGGATATTTCACCAAGTTTCAGGGCCCCCATTCAACATCCATGAACCGTTTGAGGTTACATACCCCAGTCATTGCGCCGAGGTTCATTTAATTCAAAATGAATTCAAAGTGATTTTGCGAATTTTGAGCAAAAAAGGCTGAGTTTAGCTGGTTAAGTTTTTTTAATTCAATGAGATAATGATTGATTTGCCTCTTCCATTGGGAACAATCAATAGAAATACTTTGTAACTTTTATCACGAATTACCTAGAGCTGTGACTTATTTCGTAGGTTTTTAACATTTGTAAAAATTTCCCCCGAAAAGCATAACGAACTTTGTATCTTATTCATGTATACAAACGTTTTGAAGCAGCCTGTTCAGTTGGGTTTGAAAGAAAATTGGAGGCAATTTACATTATTAGTTATTATCAACGCTTTTGTGGGAGGGATGATTGGAATGGAACGTACCATTTTCCCCCAATTTGCACATCAGCGATTTGGTGTCGAATCCCATTCTGCAATTCTTTCCTTCATAACGGCTTTTGGTTTAACCAAGGCCATTGCAAATTATTATACTGGACGGTTAGCCAATAAATACGGTCGTAGAAACCTATTGCTTTTTGGATGGTATATAGCCTTAATAGTGCCATTTATTTTGATTTTTGCCAATAGTTGGTACTTCGTTATTGCAGCCAATGTATTATTGGGTGTAAGCCAGGGACTAACTTGGAGCAGCACGGTGGTGATGAAAATGGATTTAGTGGGAAAGAAAGATCGAGGTTTTGCTATGGGAATCAATGAATTTGCTGGTTATTTGTCGGTAGGGTTGGTGGCATTTCTGACCGGTTATATTGCAACCAATTATGGAATCACGCCGTATCCATTCTATGTTGGAATCATTCTTTCGTTTTTGGGACTTATTCTCACAGCAGTTTGGGTAAAAGACACCCGCGATTTCGTTCAACACGAAATGATCATCCAACGCGATGCTCAAGAGTTGGGAAATGTATTTTTAGACACCACATTTCATCATAAAACGTTAAGTTCGGTTACGCAGGCGGGATTGGTAAACAATTTGAACGACGGAATGACTTGGGGGTTGTTGCCCATTTTGTTGTTGTCATTTAATTTTTCTCCTTCGGATTTAGCCTTGATAACCGCCACATATCCCGTAGTTTGGGGAGTGGGCCAGTTGTTTACGGGCAAGATGGGCGATCAATTTTCTAAAAAGAAACTTTTGTTTTGGGGGATGTTATTGCAAGCTTTAGCGATACTGATTCTTCCTTTTACCCATGTTTTTTGGGGGATGATGGTACTATCGGTTTTCTTGGGATTAGGAACGGCCATGGTGTACCCAACATTTTTATCGACTATTGCAGGAGTGGTTCCATCGAAACAACGCGCTGAAGCGGTTGGTACTTTCAGGTTATGGCGTGATTTGGGATATGCGTTTGGCGCTGTTTTATCGGGAATTACGGCGGATGTATTTGGAATTGAATATGCAATTATTTTGATAGGGGCGATTACGTTGGTTTCTGCTTTAATTATTCAATTTCGGATGCCAAGAGATTGATTTCTGGGTGGTGGTGGGTAAAGCAGGATTGCTGCAAAATGTTCCCATGGTAAATTGAAAGTTAAATTTCGGTGGTGGTGGGGAAAACAGGATTTTCTCTATTAAATTGCAAGGGATGTTAAACGCAATTGAATTTGAATTTCAATCTCATATTTGGATTTTCAAAAGCAATAAGAATGGCAATGCGGTTACGGGGAGTTGGCATTTTATATCCTTACCTTTGGAATTATCGGTCGAAATTCGATCTCAAATGTCTTGGCAAGAAGAGGGTTGGGGTAGGTTGAAAGTTCGTGCTCAATTGGGTGGAACAATATGGAATACAGCAATTTGGTACGATTCAAAACACACTACTTATTTGTTGCCCATAAAATCAGATGTGCGAAAAAAAGAGAAGTTATCGCCAGGTGATTTAGTAAGCATTAAGTTGTGGATTTAAGTGGTTGAATTTGAATTGCAAATTGTACCCCAATAGCCGATTATTTGGGATTATATGGGGAATTGCAATTTGAAAAATTTGATATTCGAATATTGGTTATTAGAAGCTCAAATAACTTGTTCGGCTGCTTTCGCTTTGTTTTCATTCCAAGTATAAACCCAAATTAAGACCCAGATTGTACAGGTATCCAGTTACAGGGGCATCAGTGATTTTAAGGATCCCGTATCGGAAAGTTGGTTCAATTCTTACGTGGTAATGTTGGTTGATTTTAAAATCAACGCCCAAACTTACGGAAGGAGAAATATTGAATGTATTATAATTGAAATTGGAAAGAGTCGTTTGTTTTTCAATCCGATCAGAATAATAAAAAATAATTGTTTGATTTTGTTTCAATAGAATATTGGGAGTAATTCCAAAACTTGATAGCAAGCGGATTTTATGATTCCCATATCTGAAGTTGATCTTTAATGGAATATCAAGACAATGGAAATTGTCGATTATTTTGTATTGTTCATAGTTGCTTGGCGAAGGATAAATAAA
>CAMDDG010000144.1 GCA_945890895.1 Chitinophaga pinensis
TGCCCTTGAAATCAGAAAAGGGCAGTGCTTTACCATTGGTTAACTGCGCCTTCAGCTCATAAAAAGAGGAGGGAGGAGTGGTGTTCTCTTTGTTAAATAGAACGGTTCCATTTTTACCTTTTTTGCTCATTTTGCGTATCAACGGATACATGACGCGCAGCATTTTTTGCCTAAAAGTTTCGTTCATTTTTTTTGTTGAAGTGATTGATTCAGTTGAAGCCATATCGTCGGTTTTTTAAATTATTTTTAATTTTTTCGGGGGATGTTTGAGCTGTAAGCAATTAGATAAAGGGTGTTTTATGCGATTGTATTGCATTGTGTCGCACACGACTCAAATATACTACTGCTTTTTATATCGCAAGCGACATGTTGGCGGTTTTCGTCGAATGATAATGATATTTGGATAAAGGGCCGCTTAAAACTTTGAGTAAGCATCCCCAAAAGGGTTGATTTAAATGATGGAAGAATCTGAACCATTAAATACATTTTCCAACCAATTTAGGTGGCCGGAATCGCAGGCAATAACTACCGGAATAACCATCGGAATTTATTCGGAATAGTATGTTGTAAATATCTATAATACAAATGAATAGCTATCGGAATGATCATCGGAAAAACCATCGGAATTAATAAAAAACATTGACTACCAAGGGAGAGGAATCTAATCGAAGAGGAATTTATTAAATACGCATTTAGAGTTTAACAACTATTTGCAAATTCATAGAGTTAAATTAAATTGTCTATTTTTGATAAGTACTCTAACTGGGGTGCTTACAGACGGATTGATTATTTGATTTGCATAATGGCTACAATATTTTGGTCCAAGGTTTAGAGAGTATTATAAATAACCTATAATAAACAAAGGAATTCCTAAAAGATTGTAAAAATTAAAAGTTTTAGGAATTTTACTACTTTTGTATAATGCAAGCAATATTACGTAAAGGGTATTTAAATAAATTCAGCATTCTAAAAGATAAGAATTTTATTAAGGTTGCTACTGGAGTAAGACGATGCGGCAAATCCACACTGATGTTGCAATTTCAAGATTGTAAGTAGACCTAAAATTCGGACTGGGGGAAATTCGGCAAAAAGACCGAATGAAAGTGGATAATCGATATCTGAAATTCTTTTTGGACACTGGAGCGAAGCTTTCCTATTTGTCGGAAAGTGTTACAAGAAACTATGTGACTAGTGGACAAGAAAAAGACTTCTATCCGGGAATTGGTGAATTTCAAACTGAATGTTTTGAAATTCCAACCCTTTTTGAGGGTAGTGAATTTGTAGTGAAATATGGAAACTTACCACCATTACTACAAATGACTTTAACGATGAGTGGGGTGGATGGAATTGTCGGTTTCGACTTTTTCAATCATTTTCAAGTAGTATTAAGTCTTGAAAATAATAGAATTTCATTTAAGGCAAATTAGGTGAAATTTGCAATTTGAATTATGCCATAAGGAAGAAATAGTTTAATATAAGGAAGATGGTTTTTTTTGTGTAAAATCAATGATAATCAATGTTTTATTCTTGTTAAGGAACAAAAGCCTATAAATAAGGAACATTGTTCGGGATTTAAGATTGTATCTTGAAAAATAATCAGAATTTCTTAATCCTGAGTGTTCTTTAAGTTAGGATCAGATGATGAAAGTACTATTAAATCAAAATACATTAGCCGAGTTTTTAATTCGAATTCTACTGGTAAATCCATATATTTTATTTCTTGTTCTTCTGAGGAGAACAAGAACTGAAAATCATTTCGTTGATAATAAGTTAATGGGATTTCTTCATTGTAAGAGTCCACAACGACGAAGCGACAACCAGTTTTATTTTCGGGGTCTATGAACCACGATTTTATAAAGTCCATGAGCTCTTTGCCAATACCATTTTTCTTAAATTTTATATTAACACCTAATCGCCCAATAAGTACAGCTGGATAACTCCTAAACTGTTTAATCCGCGGAATATCTTTGTTGACTTTCTTTTTTCGACTGTTCGGTAACGAATTTGTTTTGATGCTATCATTTGAAATGGTGAATGCGCAAACAATGTCTTTGGGATTTTCATCCAACAAAAAACAATAGGATTTACCTAAAAGCTGACTTGAATAATCTTGAGAATCGTTAGTAAAGAAGTCATTCAAATCGACATGACCACAGTCGAATGAATTGCACGATTCTAATAAATCTTTGGTTAAAACCGAAAATGTACATTTCGTCTCAAGAAATCCCATAAGAACATAGGATTATTTCATTTTTGCTTTCTTGAGTATGCTGCGAGTAGATGCAACTTGATTGCTGAAATTCACACTAGCTTTTTTGGAATTTGCAACCTCAGCATTTTTAATAAAAGCTTTAGCCGTTTTATTCTTAAGAGTTGGTATACTTTTGATTGCTATTGCCATTTTTTTATAATCTTATACGAAGATAATAAAGAAAGGAATAGTAAACAAGAACTTTGCTAAGTGAAAACATGGGATAATCCTCATTTATTTCCCTGCCATATAAGGTCATTTTGAACCTCTCGTTTCCAATTTTCCCTTATCCACCAAAAAATCAAAGCAAATTTTAACTTTAAAAGTTAGTTTTGTGTATAAGAATATGTTCGAACAAACCTTTAAAAATATCGATGATATCCTCTACAAAGATGCTGGGGCGGATAGTGAGTTGGATTACATTGGACAAACATCATGGATACTTTTCCTTAAATACTTAGATGATCTGGAGAAAGATCGAAGCGATGAAGCAGAATTAAAAGGCGAAACGTACAAGTTCATTTTGGCCGATGAGTTTCGCTGGGAATCCTGGGCAATGCCCAAAGGGGCCGATGGTAAACTCGATCATCAAACCGCACTCACCGGACCAGACCTCGTTGATTTTGTAGATCAAAAGCTATTTCCCTACTTAAAAGGATTTAAAGTTTCCGCTGAAAATCCCCAAACAATTGAATATAAAATTGGTGAAATCTTTTCTGAACTTAAAAACAAAATTCAGAGCGGTTACAACCTGCGTGAAATTATTGAACATATCGATGGATTGCCTTTCCGGACATCGGTGGATAAGCACGAGCTCAGCCATCTCTACGAAACCAAAATCAAAAACATGGGAAATGCGGGCAGGAATGGGGGACAGTATTACACCCCTCGTCCTCTAATCCGTGCTATGATCAACGTGGTTGATCCGAAAGTTGGCGATAAAGTCTATGACGGGGCGGTGGGAAGTGCTGGCTTTTTGTGTGAAGCTTATGAGCACATGACCCGAGATCGAGCATCGCTTTCTACTTCGGATTTGAAGCTCATCCAAACACAGACCTTTTACGGGAAAGAGAAAAAGAACCTGGCTTATATCATTGGAATCATGAACATGATTCTGCATGGTATTGAAGCTCCCAATATTATACATACCAATACATTAAGTGAGAATTTGCGCGACATTCAAGAGAAGGACCGATTCTCCGTAGTATTGGCTAATCCTCCTTTCGGGGGAAAGGAGAGGCCTGAAGTTCAGCAGAATTTCGACATCAAGACGAGCGAAACTGCATTCCTTTTTTTACAGCATTTCATTAAGATTCTAAAAGCGGGTGGAAGAGCGGCCATCGTTATTAAGAATACATTCCTCAGTAATACGGACAACGCTTCAGTTGCTCTGAGAAAGCACTTGTTGGAAAGTTGCAATCTTCACACGATATTGGATATGCCATCGGGTACGTTTCAAGGGGCGGGAGTGAAGACGGTGGTTTTGTTTTATGATAAGGGACAACCGACCAAGAAAATTTGGTACTATCAATTGGATCCAGG
>CAMDDG010000145.1 GCA_945890895.1 Chitinophaga pinensis
ACTTTAATCCCAAATTAGCCATCATGCTTTTTATTTTGGTATGGTCGAGCGACTCATGGGCCTATGTTGCAGGAAAATTATTCGGAAAAACCAAATTAGCACCACAAATTTCACCTGGAAAAACCTGGGAAGGATTTATCGGTGGTGCTATCTTAACGGCAGCAACTGCTTGGGTATTTAATCACTTTGCATTAAATCCAATCAGTCCGTTTACGGATATTGAATCCATTGTTTTAGGTTTATTAATAGCCACTTTTGGAACTCTGGGTGACTTATTTGAAAGTTCTTTAAAAAGAAAGGCAGGATTGAAAGATAGCGGGAATTTAATTCCTGGACATGGAGGAATGTTAGATCGATTCGACGCATTTTTGTTTGCTTCCGTCGTAATGTTCTTGACTATTTGGTTAATTAAATAGTGAATTATACCGTTTATGTTCGGAATATCGAATTTATAAACTGCCACAATCGGCTTGAATTCAACACCTTTGAGGATAATTTTCACACTAATGGTTCAATCTGATTCAAGTAAAAATCGCAAATAAACCATTTCCCATTTCGCTTTTAATTTGGTAATTTTGCCATAATTTATGAGCAAGCAAGACACCTCCTTTTTGCAAAATGCAGATCCTTCTGCTATCGATCATTTGTATCAGCAGTACCAAAGCGATCATGACAGTGTTGATTTTGGTTGGAGAAAGTTTTTTGAAGGTTTCGATTTAGGAACTCAAAAATATGAAAATGGAGGCGTTGTATCAGAAGATGCCATTAAAGAAATACATGTCTTAAATTTAATCAACGCATATCGTCAGAGAGGACACTTATTTTCACAAACAAATCCAATTCGCCAAAGAAGAACCTATACCCCCACTTTGGATATAGAAAACTTTGGTTTGGAAAATGCAGATTTGGAAAAAACCTTCAATGCCGGAATTGAATTGGGTTTGGGCCCTGCCAAACTGAAAGACATTGTAGAACGGTTGAAAAAGACCTATTGTGGTTCCATCGGTTGTGAATTTACTTATATCCGTGATCCTCATAGAAGAAATTGGTTGCAGGAGCGATTTGAAAAAACACAAAATGTTCCTGAATTAACTGTCGACGAAAAACGTCATTTCTTGGGTAAAATAAATCAGGCTACTGTATTCGAGAATTTCCTTCATAAAAAATACATTGGGCAAAAACGCTTCTCACTAGAAGGCTTGGAAGCACTAATTCCCGCCTTGGATGCGGTGATTCAATACGGTTCTGGATTGGGTGTGGAAGAATTTGTATTGGGAATGGCGCATCGCGGTCGTTTAAACGTCCTTGCAAATATTTTCAATAAAACCTATGCTCAAATTTTCTCAGAATTTGAAGGGAAAGTATTTCAAGGTGGAGATTTTGATGATTTTGAAGGTGATGTGAAATACCACCTAGGCTACAGCGTTGATGTTGAAACAGCAGCGGGCAAAAAAGTTCATTTGCGCTTGGCTGACAACCCATCGCATTTAGAAGCTGTAAACCCCGTTGTTAAAGGTTTAGTTCGAGCAAAATTAGACGAAAAATACAACAACGATGTCAATAAAATCTGTCCAATTCTTATTCATGGCGACGCTGCTGTGGCTGGTCAAGGAATTGTTTATGAAGTGGTTCAGATGAGTGGACTTGAGGCATACTACGTTGGGGGTACCATTCACATGGTAACGAATAATCAAATCGGATTCACAACGAATTACCTCGACTCGAGAACATCTACATATTGCACCGATATTGCAAAGGTTACTTTGTGTCCTGTTTTGCACGTTAATGCAGACGATTTAGAAGCTGTTGTACATGCGGTTAAATTGGCAATGGCTTATAGAAATGAATTCAACTCCGATATTTTCATTGACTTGTTGGGTTACCGTAAATATGGACACAATGAGGGAGATGAACCTCGTTTCACTCAACCAGAACTTTATAAATTAATCGATAAACATCCTAACCCAAGAGAAATTTATAAACAACAATTAATGTCTCGTGGTGAAATTGATGCTGCCTTAGCAAAGGAAATGGAAACTCAATTTCAATCCTTGTTACAAGAGAAATTTGAAGAAGCTAAAGGTGAATTCAAACCATCACCGTCTGCAATAAAAAACACTTGGGAAGGTTACAAACATCCAGGTGTGAAAGATATTCAGATTACCGCTAAAACGGCAGTAGATTTGAAAACATTGAAAAAAGTTGGCGATTCAATTGCTACAATACCATCCAATATTCAGCCCATTAAGAAAGTTCAGAGTTTATTTGCCGATCGTAAAAAAATGATTGAAAATGGCACCATTGACTGGGCAATGGGCGAACTTCTTGCTTATGGCACACTCTTGAACGAAGGTCACAATGTTCGTATTGTAGGACAAGACGTTGAGCGCGGTACTTTCTCACATCGTCATGCTGTAATTAAACAGGAAATTGGAGAACAAGAGTACGTACCTCTTCAAAACATTTCAGAAAATCAAGGAAAATTCAATGCTTTTAACTCTTTGTTAAGCGAATATGCAGCGCTGGGTTTTGAATACGGTTACAGCACAACTACTCCGAAGCATTTAACCATCTGGGAAGCACAGTTTGGAGATTTTGCCAACGGTGCTCAAATTATGATTGACCAATTTATTGCTTCAGCTGAAGCGAAATGGAGTAAATTTAGTGGTTTAACCATGTTATTACCCCATGGTTATGAAGGGCAAGGTCCTGAGCACAGTTCTGCTCGATTGGAGCGATTCCTGCAATTATGCGCCGGCACAAATATGCAAGTATTAAATTGCACTACTCCAGCCAACTTATATCATGCATTACGCCGTCAATTAAAACGTGATTTCACCATGCCTTTAGTGATTATGAGTCCTAAATCTTTACTTCGTCATCCAAAATGCGTAAGTAGTTTAACAGACTTGAGTGAAGGTCATTTTCACGAACTAATCGACGACAATAACGTTAGCAATAAAGTGAGACGAGTTGTCTTTTGTTCAGGTAAAATCTACTACGATTTATTGGCTGAAAAAGAGCAAAATCAACACAATGATGTAGCTGTAGTTAGAATCGAACAATTGTATCCTTTACCTGAATGGAAATTAGAAGAAATATTTGCAAAATATCAAGGTGCTGAATTTGTTTGGGCTCAAGAAGAACCTAAAAATCAGGGGGCTTGGTTGCATTTACATCGCTATGATTTCCCTGTAGCTTTGAGGTATATTGGCAGAAAGAGCAGTGCAAGTCCAGCAACTGGATTCAAGAAAGTACACGATGCTGAGCAAGCCGAAATTGTGGCACAAGCATTTGCATAAGGAATATTTAATTTCTTTATTAAAAAAAGTGGCTCAAGTTATAACTTAAGCCACTTTTTTATTTCAATCAACCTATGTTAATTAGGTCTCGTGATTTTTTTTGAAAACCACCTTTTCGAGTAAATCCAAAGATTTAATAAAATCAAATGTATTTTATTGGTAGCGTATTCCCTATTTCAATTCAAAAAGTGCCACATTTTCAACATGGTGCGTATGTGGGAACATATCAACCGGTTGAATTTTCACCAATCGATATTTTTCGTCCAAAAGTTTAGCGTCTCTTGCTTGAGTTGCAGGATTACAACTTACATATACAATTCTTTGTGGTGCTGCCTCCAAAATTCTTTCCACTACAGAAGGATGCATTCCCTCACGAGGAGGATCTGTTATTATTACATCGGGCTTACCATGTATCTCAATGAATTCCTGGGTCAGTATGTCTTTCATATCC
>CAMDDG010000146.1 GCA_945890895.1 Chitinophaga pinensis
TAGTGAATCCAAAATGTGGGCCGGTGGATTTACAGGCAATGCTCCAACGCTTTGCGAAAGCAGCGATTTAACCTGCTGAAAACTAACTTCATCAGAACATAAGTCCTCAATTAAGGATTGCTCACTTGGCGTCAATTCGCTATAATGTGCCTTTAAAAATAAATCGTCTATCTGCTTCATCGTTCTACGAGTTCAAACATTTTTAATGCTGCCGCCAATTTCTTTATGGCATAAAATAAGCGTGACTTTACGGTACCTTCATTGATTCCAACAATCTCTGAAATTTCTTTAATCGAAAGGCCATCGATATGTTTTAAAACAAAAACTTCACGGTGCTTATCATCTAATTTTATCAGTTCCTGATCCAAAGCCTCTTTAAATTCCCAATCCGTTACCGTCTGTTCTACATCCTCAGTTCCACTCAAGTGGTAATGATTATCCAATCCATTGCTGGTATTCTTTCTAACTTCATTTCGCTTAAACTCATTCTTGCATAAATTAGAGGCAATGGTATAAACCCATGTTTTAAAACTCCGATTGGTATCAAACAAATGAGGTTGCGTAATAATCTTGGTAAACAAATCCTGTAGTAAATCTTGCGCACGAACTTCGTTATACCAAAGTAACTTCAGGATATATCCATACAGCTTGCCCGAGTAGCGCTGATATAATTCATTAAAGGCAGTCTTCTCCCCTTGACGAATCGCTAACATGAGCTCTTCATCTGAGAAATGAGAAAAACCTGACTTCAACCCACGCATCCTAGTGCTACTTTTTTTGTTTTGTTTTTATTTTTTTACTCTCGATTCTAGATCGTTTTTCTTTGCTTCTATCTGTGCTTAAGGCCTCTACGGTTAAAATCATTGGTAAATAATTTTGCTTTAGCCCTGCGAGCGATTCATCCAGTTCAACTCCACAATCCATGTAGGAAAATGAATCCATAAATTGCTCGTTCGTTTGGAGAATCTGCTCATTACTTCGGCTGTTTGGGTATAAGAAAACCAATCCATTGGGTGCCAAATCCTCTTCGAATTGAACCAAGTAATCGCTCGGAATCGTCATCGAAAAGGCAAAAGATTTTGAAGGATTCACTCGAATTAAATCTCCGAGATAGGTGACATCCACAATCGCTTGCACAGGAATGGTGTATCCTTTTTTCAACAGTAAGGCTCGATACTGCTCACTTTGCAACAAATCCAAGGAAATAATATCAATGGAATTTCTTCGCTTCGTAACTTGTTCTTGAATGGCGCCATAGGTATCTAGTGTTCCGTGTGTAATCAACGTAGTGTGCTCGGGTACCGATTTGATTAGGTCTGCGGCATAACAGGTCATTCCCTCGGGAATCAAATGTAACGCCTTCAACTTTGTTAAGGTATTCAAAACCATTAGTGTATCGCCCGTGACCATTGAATTGGCTAACATTAAATTCAAGCCTTCCGGATGATTGGGATTCAAACGCAAAGCCTCCATAAGTTGAGGTGCTCTTTCGGCATTGTAATTCCCTTGGTCGTAATAAAGTATATTCGCTTCAATTTGCTCTGAAAGTGTTTGAGCTACCCCTTTTAATTTAGTTACCGAATATTGTAGTTGTAGGTCTTCAGCTTCGGAGGCAGAGCGCGAGGAAGAATTGCTTTTAATCCGCGCTTTACTTGACTTATAAGTATCCGCCTCTTTTTTAAAAACACTTTGTTCCTGTAATGACTTATCATCATCCGCATCTACAGTTCTCGATTCTTCGTCCTTGTTTGTAATAATCAATTGCGTACTATCCAGTAATTGAGGTGTTTTTTCTACGGAATTAAAATTAATACCGTTTGAAATACTGTTGGTTTGTGGAGGCTGAGCCAATGAATGAACAGCAAGCATAACTCCAAAAAAGATAAGTAAATTTAGTTTCATAGCGATACCCTCTACATGCGTCAACGGAAAAAGTTCATTTAACGAAGTTAACCATTTACCTAAGACAAATAATATGTAAGTTTGTGCGTTACATCGCCTGTGAAAAATCTACTTTATTTTCTGAGCTTCATCGTGATTATCCTTGGGTTTGTCCCCTTGAATAGCTGCAATAAAATGAAAGGCTTCTCAAAAGAAAACTTGAGTTTTTCAGTAGACACTGTGGTGTTTGATACTGTTTTTACCACGGTTGGCTCCACTACGAAACAATTTAAGATTTATAATCCCTCGTCAAAATCAATTCAAATTGATGAAATTGAATTGATGGGAGGGGAACAATCTCCATTTCGCCTAAATGTGGACGGCATCCAAGGAACATTTTTGGAACAGATGGTTCTCGAAGGAAACGACAGTTTATATGCGTTTATAGAGGTTACGCTTTCGGCCAACGCACAAAACCAACCCTTGATAATTGAAGATTCTATTCGTTTTAGAACCAACGGAAAAGACCAATTTGTAAAACTCGCGGTGTGGGGACAAGACGCCTATTTTCATTACAAAGACTTAAACGAAGGGACATGGCCCAACGATAAACCCCACGTGATTTATGGATATGCCGCGGTTGATTCTTCCAAATCCTTAACCATCCAAGCAGGAACAAACATTCACTTGCACAAAAACTCCATTTTGTACGTGTACAAAGGCGCATTGCATGTGCAAGGAATGCAAAACAATGAGGTGGTCTTTCAAGGAGACCGCTTGGAGTCGATGTATAGCAATGTGGCCGGTCAGTATTATGGAATCTACTTTCATGAAGCGCTGCCCTCCACCATCGATTATGCCATTCTGAAAAATGGTACGGTGGGGGTGCATTTATATCACGAAGATCCGAGTAATGCCGGATACACCTTGGAATTAAGCAATACCCGTATTTTCAATACATCGAGGTACGGGGTATTTATTTATGCGGGAGCCAAGGTCAAGGCCGAAAATTGCATTATTTCTCGAAATGAAAGCCATGCCTTATTGGTATTAGAAGGCGGAGATTTTAATTTTAATCATTGTAACCTGGTAGGCTATGGGAATTCTCAGGTGTCTGCCGTTGGCATAAGTAATTACTTTTACAATGCGGTGACAGGAATTACAACCGTATCCTCCATCAACGAAGGGGTCTTGCGCAATTGTGTAATTGCTGGTAACCTAGATTACGAATTAGCCATCGACACCTTAAATGCCCCAGGAGTAACGTTGAATTTCAATATTACACATAGCCTGATTCGCAGTGAAACCACGTATACGGATCCATTCTACACGAATATTATTTGGAATGAAAATCCGCTATTTGAAAATACGGCGCAAGGAGATTTTCTATTTCTTCAGAATTCACCACTAAACGGTGCAGGGATTAATACCGCCGTATTTACTGATATTTTAGGGAATTCAAGAAATAACCCACCCGACATAGGTGCCATTGAACTGCCTTAATTGGGCAAAAAAAAATCCCGCAATGCGGGATTTAAAACTATTTCTATGGGTTTGATATTGCTACTTATGCGGTAGCATTCATGTTATCTAAAACATCCATTACACTTTTAACCGCTTCCGCTGATTCACTAAGCAGTGCTTTCTCTG
>CAMDDG010000147.1 GCA_945890895.1 Chitinophaga pinensis
AGAATTTAAATTCAACACATTATCCCTCACGTTATATTTATCAAATCCAATATAACATGGACTTTATTGAAAATTTAGCAAAAGGACAAATACGGGGTGACAACGGGAATCTAGCAAACAAAATTCAAGATATCGTTAACCAGCAAAACGCTTTAATTCCTTACACCTTTAATGTTTCCCGAGAGTTTAACACCAACAAAGAAAAACTCACCATTGAGGAGGTCACTGATAAAGACGGAAATACCTGCAGCAGTTCCTTATTTATATTGAAGTTAATCACATTACCGAATGAAAATGGATATTGGTTTGATACGGCTGAGTTTACTTTATCCATCAATTCAAGAAGCTAACTATGGAAAATTATACTAACAATCAATTAAATGCTATTACAGAAGATACTCGGACATTCCATTCGTTACTCGGACAATCTTCTAAATGGGTAAAAAAGAACCTAACACTGGAGGAAAAAGACTCCATGGTTACTTTGCTGCATGAGACAAAATCTGAAGTATCGGTCTTAAAAGAAAGTATTTTAACCAAACCAGTATTCGCCCTTTTTGGAATCAGCCAAGTGGGTAAATCTTACCTAGTGAAAAACCTACTTTCTGTTGATGGGAATAGTTTGGACATTGAATTACCGGGGAATGACAAATTAGATTTCTTACAATCTATTAATCCAAAAGGAGGAGGGACTGAAAGTACCGGTGTAGTGAGCCGATTCACCATAGATGCTACCTATTCGAATCCTGATTTTCCTATTCAGGTGAAAATACTCGATGTTAAAGATCTCGTATTAATTTTATGTGATAGCTTCTTTTCGGACATTATGAAGCTTGATTATTATCCATCCATTCAGGATTTCAATACCCATGTTGATCGATTTAAAGAGTATGCGGCCACTTCCGAGGGGAAACAAGTATACCTGAATGAAGACCATTTATTTTACCTAAAACGATATTTCGAAACGTATTTAGAACGAATCAATCCTATGGCAAGCAATGTTGGCAAAAGCCAATTTTGGAATGGCATTTCTGATATCATTGATCGCATCGATTTCTCGAAATGGGTTGCGCTTTTTGAAATACTTTGGGCCAATGACCCTCATTTTTCAACACTTTTCGAAAAACTTATCTCAGGATTGAAAAAATTAGATTTTTCGAATACTATTCACGTCAATAAACAAGCTATCCTGAGGGATGAGGGCAAAATTCTTGATGTCGTGCGAGTTAAAGGGATCTTTAATTCCGAAGAACCGACAAAAATCATGCTTCCAAACAAGGAATTAGTAGATTTTGATTTATATCTCTTAAGTGCATTAACCGCTGAAATCTCTATGCCAGTGAATAAAGAGGTGGCGAATCATAAAGAATTCCTTAAGAACACAGACTTATTGGACTTCCCCGGAGCGCGATCAAGAAAACCTTTTGAAAAAGAGCAGATTAAACAAGAAATGACACCAGAGTTATTTTTAAGGGGTAAAATATCGTATTTGTTTAATAAATACTCTTCTAACTACGAAATCAACAACCTCTTATTCTGCATTAAAAATTGGAATAATGAAGTAAAAGAAATTCCCTTGTTAATTAATGATTGGATCAAAAGAAACGTGGGTGAAACCAGTGAAAAAAGAGAAAAAAGAATCGGTAAAAATGGCACCAGTCCGTTGTTTGTTGTGCTTACATTCTACAATCAAACCTTAGAATATAATTCAAATTCAGACCAAGGTGATTTAAGTGAAAAATGGGAAAAACGATTTATTCGTTTGTTTAAGGAAGAAACGGTCACCAAGGCGAATGATTGGGATGAAAACTGGACTGAAAGTGAAAAAAACTTCAAGAGCTTCTATCCCTTGAGGGATTTGCAATTTTCAACAGATATTTTTGATGGATATTTAACCGAAACTCAAAAAGAAACAGGAGTTCGGCCCGATCGTTTAGCGTACTATGACCGCCTTAAATCGAGTTTTGTAAACTTCCCTTATGTTAAAGATCATTTTCAAAATCCAGAAGAAGCCTGGAATGCTTCGTCTACCCCCAATCAAGATGGAAGTGATCGAATCATACGAGATTTATTACCCGTTGCCAATAATTTAATTAAAACGAATAACTACATTAATCAGTTGTTGGATTACAAACAAATAGCAGTAACTAGTTTAAAGAAACATCACAAAACTGATGATATAAACGAGCAACGTGAAAAAGCCATTCAGGAAGGAATTAGAATTCAAAATGCCCTGCGAGAGCTCTTTGATTCGGGATCTCAGTTTGGTGAATTTCTCTCCAAACTGTATGTTTCAAATACCGTAGTGTATAACTACATCCATGAAAATTACCTTCCTGCTTCGAATAACCATAACCCAACTCGTGAAGAGGTAATAATTCGTACCTATGACCTCGACTTGAATAAAACCATTGAGGAGAACAAAGAAATATTAAGAGCACATCAGCAACTAAATTCAATTGAAGCAGTTGAGCAATGGCTCATTGACCAACAGATTAATCTTGAAAAGGTTTTACAAAATGTGCATATTACTGCCGCTAGCACCTTAGTTGACGGCGTGATATCCATATGGAAAAATCGCTTAGAGATCGCTAATTTCAAAGAGTATGCAAATCAAGGATTAGATTTATCAGTGATCCAATCGATCAATCAAAATTTACTTCAAACCTTCGAGATTTTTGAGGTTCGAAGAGAGTTAATACATCTATTTGAGAAGAAAACAAGAATGTTGAAAGTATCAAACGATACAGATGAGTATTTAGCATCCATTATTACGAGCTATATCAACGATTTTGTTTCCAATTATGGATTTAACTTTATGAAAGATGAACGCCGTGAACAAATTCTTACTTTAGCGAATGAAAAAAGAATTAATACAGACACATTAATGGTTACCAGTAGACAAATTAATGAGCGGAATCTGTGCGATTTATTTGAAGAAGAAGATTCCTCTAATCAACTCAATGTAACATATCCGGCAATTAACCATTACAGAAGTTTTGTTAATAAAATTCAACTCATTCTGTTATCCAATTGTGGTTTTAGAACCTACAACATCGAAGAAAATAAAAATCTTCAACTAATTATCGACAAATTGGAAGGACTTTCTTTTGATGGATCCCATTCCGAAACATTAAATTAATCCAAATGAATCAATTGTTTACCATCAATAGCAGTAATTACAAACCTATTTCATTTAGGGAACGCTATTTTTATGATTATTATGACATTGTACATTCCTTCTTGAGATCTAAACTAAATGCGACAGAAATTGAGCGCTTGTTAAAACCCATGCTCGCAACAGAAGGAAACATCCATTGGTACGGAGTGCAAGAAGGAGAATTCACTAGAATCACCGAAGCCGATCCAAACATCGCAAACGCGGTAAAACAAGCGTTTAGTTCATTTATTTCAAAGGCACAGGAATTAGGTAATTCCCTGAAATCGAAACGTGATTCTGATAATTTAGAATGGGGTAATTTAATTACTGAGCTATTTAAACATGAACGTATTATTTTGATTGTTAATAG
>CAMDDG010000148.1 GCA_945890895.1 Chitinophaga pinensis
AATTTAAAATCCGGTGCAATATCTCCAATTTTTAGTGCCATAATAACAAAATTAACAATCCTTCAGGCTATTTGGTTGTATTAATTTGTCTTTTTTTGAATATCACATCCCATACAAATGAAAATTATACCGAGGTTGTTTAAATTTGAACTTTAATTACCTTATAAATTCCTTTAATGAAATTCATTCTTTTCTTCCGCAACCTATTCATTTTCACGTTTCTCATTTTGGGA
The DNA here is from genome assembly GCA_945890895.1 of Chitinophaga pinensis. GTDB lineage: Bacteria > Bacteroidota > Bacteroidia > NS11-12g > UBA955 > VMCP01. Next base: position 234 of record CAMDDG010000148.1, read on the forward strand.
TTGGGAAAATCCTCCCAAGCACAAGTTGGAATTGGCACCAACACTCCTGCTAGTAGCGCTGCATTAGACATTTCTTCAAACAACAAAGGATTTTTACCCCCTCGCATTGCATTAACAGGCACCAATGACAATTCAACCATTTCTTCCCCAACTAATGGGTTACTAGTATACAATACCGCAACTTCCGGTACTTCTCCAAATAATGTTGTACCAGGTTACTATTTTTGGAATAGCAGTAAGTGGTCACTGATTGCAAATACCAATGGAAACAATACCGGCGTAGCAAAATTCTACAACAGTTCCTCTCAAAATTACACAGGTTCGGGAATGAATGTGGCATTCAATACTACCGAATTAAATTCAATGACATCCTTTGTTTCACTCTCCAATAACGGCATTGTTCTGGAACCTGGGATATATGAATTAGAAGGCAGTGTCGGAGGAATTGCATCGACATCAACAGGCGACAGTAGAGCATATTCTGGCTTCTACAACAATAACAATAGTACATACATTGGCCAAGGTGGACAATCGGCATCTGGGAATGCTGGAAATCATAACGGTTTGGCATATAACGCAGCAACTGCAATCATTCAAGTCAATTCAACCAGCACCTTCTACTTAAAGATTACGAATGGTATCAATTTAGGTTCTATTTCAACATCTTCCGATTACGGTACTGCTTCTCTGGGCAGAGCTTGGGTAATTATTCGAAAGTATCAATAACCCGTTTAGGAAAATTTAATAGCAAATCCATTACCTTTGATTTGCCAAATTTTTAGGGATGCTATCACTTCTGCGAACTGTTTGTTTTTATATTATTTACCTACCCAAACTGTTTTTTACGATTCGAAAAATACACGGTGAGTTAAAATCCATTTTTAACGACTCTAACATCCCCCAAAAAGCTAAATCGAAACTTAATCATCCAAAAGTAAAGCATCGGGTAACTCAATATGCTCTGATTCATGTAGTTTTAAATGAATCTATTGCTCAATATTTAGGAAGAAAACTTACTCCAAGCGAATTTACTGCAACTATTCATGCTTGTGCTTCGGGACCATTTTTCGATGATTTTTTTGATGAATACAATTATTCGGATACTGAAATTCATCAATTGCTGCAAGAAAGTCCGATAGATACTTTTAATGATATTGACACCAACGAATCGCAGTCCATTGCTTCTCAATCAGGCAAAATAGCGTATCAATATCTATTGAATATTGTATATAAAAACGTACCTGACAAACAACGGTTTTACACCTATTTCCACCAACTATATACCTCACAGTGGGAAAGTAAAAAATTAAGCGACATCCACATCCCCAGAGATGAAAAAACAGTAATTTCTAACAACAAGGGAGGTTACAGCGCATTGGTTTTCAGAAGTTTAATTAAAGACCCAATCCCTTCAGAAGAATCTAACATGTTGTTCCAATTGGGAGTTGTTGGTCAATTCATGGACGATATTTTTGACTTATATGACGACTATCATAAAGGATTGGCTACACTTGCAAATCATTTTGATATTGATTTTCAACCGATAGTTTCTGCCTTCTATAAGGAAATAGACCGTCTAAATGAACTGATTCAGCAATTGAATATCCCCCAAAATCGGAAACGAAATTTTCAATTAGAAATTAATTTGATCATTGCGGCAGGTCAATTGGCTTGCGATCACTTTATTTCTGTACAAAAATCTGAAAACGGTGAGTTGTTATTGAAAACCATTGACCGAAAACGAATGATTATCGACATGGAAAAATGGTCAAATCAGTTTAAAATGCTGACCACTGCAATTTCCATGGGGATTCGCTAACAAATTATTGATAATCCATAATTTGAAGTTGGGATAATCAATAACCACGACTCAATAACTTCAATCTGCTGTAATCAATTTTGCTGAAATGACGAGGATCTCGAGGAAGCTTTAAAAACAATACAGAACCTTTGGGTAAATTCATTTCTACTATCTTCGTTTCAACCTTTAAACGTATTTGCTCATCCAAATTAATTTCGTGTTCCAATTCGATAAAATAAACCAAAGATCCGTCCAACTCCATTACAGTACCTGCTGCTACTCCGTCAATCCCTCGAAGTTGTTCCTCAACAATAAATGGATAAATGGTGTTGGCAGCAGTTTTAATTATCTGTGAACAACGTCCCACCAAATACAAATTTCCATCAGTACCAATAAATCCAGCATCTCCGGTTCGGTGCCAGCAAATACTTCCTTCAAAAATTTTGGATTCTGATATCCATGTTGCTGAATATGGTCCAAAATATTCCCTCAACACATGTTTCCCACTAACTTGAATTTCTCCCACTTTACCCATTTCTGCTACCTCTCCAGATTCCCAATTAACAATTCGCACCTGAGCAACTTCTTCCACTCTCCCCACACACAAACCTCTACTTTGATCAACATCTGTATTAGATAAATCTTGCGCAGAAATCATCGAAATCGGTTCTGCCTCTGTACTGCCATAAACAATGTAAATTTCAGCATTTGAAAACGCATTTATCCATTCCTTTGAAGAGGATGGAAATACCGGAGCTCCACCGCTGAACACCCTAGTAATATGCGAGATTCTAATGTTATTTTCAACAATATAACGGCTCATCCGATCAATAAAATACGGAGACGCGATAATTCGATTTACGCCATATTTCTCAATCCGATCGAGCACCTTTTTTACCTCTAATTTTTGTGGTTTTCTGGAATTCCATTGAGCCAAAACACTGCTCACCCCCATTCCTAAATTGATGAGTAAAACTATGGGCAATACAGGCATATCCACTACATCTTCATTCGTTTTCAGCGATTTTTGCAATGCTAAAAACTGTTGATGCAAAAACGCATGTGTACGCTTGGCGGCCTTGGGAACACCCGTACTTCCCGTAGTAAATGTAATCAAAGCCGTTTCATTAATTTTACCAATTCTTTCAATTTTTCTGTTCTTTTGAATCAGCTCGAAATCAGAATTACGTTCATTTTTGGTTTCGGGGGATGTGTATTCTGCCTGTTGCTCGCTCGAGTCAATCCAAGCCAATTCGGGTGAACTACCATATTTAATAGTTGATCTATTACCTGAATTTAAACCCAAATTTCGCGAAGATATCCAAATGGGAATTTTGCGAATATCCCCAATAAACCATCCCAAAAAACGCGATAATGAAAACCCTATAAAACCTTGACAATCTGCAATCTGACAAGCCAATTTCA
>CAMDDG010000149.1 GCA_945890895.1 Chitinophaga pinensis
GCAGCCTCAGCATCTTCTTTGAAAAACTTAGAAACTCCATTGTCCAAATTATGCAAATAATGCGTAATTACAGCTTTTGATTCATTTACTTTATCGGGTTCAACAAGTCTAGCTTGAAAGCGTTTCCCATCGAATTCTTGAATACTTAATTGATCGTTTACTTTCATTGATTGACTCATTTTGGATTTTGTTGCAATTTCGTTAAATTGAATCGAAGTTGCCAATTAAAAGATTTGCAATTTTTACAAATTTTCACGAACGTAAACAAAAAAATATTTCTTAAGAAAATCAGACCACCCCAAACCCTTTGCTGATTTTTAATATTGCATCCTCTTTTTAAATATCCCCAAACTTTTCCAGCAATCCAAATGTTACATCACCATGAAACTCTGGACCATCACCGCAATTGTTATATCTCTCATTATCATTGGTTTGCTTTTTTATTCGTTTCGCTTCAAAGACATCGAAACACCCAAATACACCGTATTAAAAACAATTGGCGATGTGGAAATTCGCGAGTATCCAAGCTTGATTTTGGCTCAAACGTCCCTACAAAAAGCCGACTATGACCAGGAAGGCTCAAACGGATTCCGTACCGTTGCAGGGTATATTTTCGGGGGAAATCAGGCACAACAGAAAATTGCCATGACCGCGCCGGTCATCATGAAAATGGGTGATTCCGCTTCCATGTCGTTCGTGATGCCCAGCGAATATAAAATGCAAGACCTTCCCACGCCAAGTAGCAACCAGGTGAAACTCGTTCAAGAAAATTCCAAGATTTTGGCAGTTATCCGTTTCGGGGGATATTCGAACTCCGAGAAAATCAAAAAACATGCCGACCAACTTTACAGCACGCTAAAATCCAACAACATAAAATACCGCGGCGAACTGTTATACATGGGTTACAACGCCCCATGGGACGTTGCCAACCGCAGAAATGAGGTGGCAGTGGAGCTGGTAAAATTAGATTAACTATTTACCCGCCATTTTCGTTTCCGGATGAAACGTTTTCCAACTGTGCCAAAACTCCTGATACGCTTGTACTTTTTCGAGTTTCAGAACAGAAACTACAGATTTACCATTCGCCTGTAATACACCACCATTCGGTAATTCACCACCCGTTTTTAATACACCGACTTTCTCAATTTCGATATGCTTTTGAATCTTGTTTTTAACTTGAATTTCCTGATCCTGCTTAAATAATTGACCGTCCACGGTAAATTGCTTACCATCCAAAACGATTCGATTATTTTCCAATTTGACTTCTTTCATTTCGGGAATTTTAAATGCCACAAAATGCGTGTTATCATCCCCCAAAACCAACAAAACGATAGTCGTTTCAAGCTTTTCACTTAAAATGTGTTTGCGTTTCAACTCATTCCAATCAAAAGCCACCGACTCCTTTCCCACTACCACGCCTACTACCCAACTTTTTGGCTTCCAACTGCCTGTGTCGGTTCCTGTTAACGTGCTGCGACTGTTTCCGTTTTCGTAATCAAAATTCTCGTCGTATTCAGCCAGGCTATGTTTATCCGCTTGCATGATTTTGGAATTCGGATGTTGTGAAATCCATTCCTTCAAACTCAATTGATTGCAAAATATCTCCTTCATTTTCAATCCTTTACGACTCCCTTTAATGGCTTCACCTGTGCTTTGTCGCCACCAACTTCCGGTGGTTTGATCTTCAATCATGGCATTAAAATGATCCATTCCCACCAAGCGAAATTGCTCGACTTTTCCTTCTATTTGGGGATCGAAAACGCGTCCCGTGCGACAAACCGTGCAATAAGTTACGAGCACAGGTTGTCCACCCACTGTGTCATACACAAAATGATGATATCCCAGAAATTGAATGGGATAGGCACGCGCATCGCCGTTGATTTCAACGCCCACAACCAAGCGATTCGAATCCACTTTATTGTTTTCGGGGGATGCCATTACTTTGGAATACGGTGGTTTGAACATGGCATCGGCCGACATGATAAAGTTGAACACGTAAGCAATAGTGGCGGACAGGAACAATAAAATCCCGAGCACCCATTTTCGGTTCCAGCTCGATTTCACCAAGCCCCAGGTTGCCATCCCCAGAAAAAGAAAACGAAACAGCCATCGGGATTCGTGCAGAAAATAGGCCAAATCAATGGAATTCATTTGTTGACTACCTGGCATGGGCATGATGAAATAAACGCGGCAGATTTCGAATAACGAAAAACCAATTAATCCAAATACGGTAACTTTTTTCATGGGGGATGATTATGGGGGGGGTGATTGAAATTGATACAATATAGGAATTATTGGTCTAGTATTGAGGTGAAGCAACACGATATTTGGAATTTTACATAACGGTAGAAATCTTTTTGAAGCTGAAATTAGAATTACTCAATCATCATTAAAAATTGTCATTTCGAAACTTCAGGCACAAATCACTGATTTTCAGAGATTTTTATTCCAAATGAGCCGAAAAAATTCGCTAATCGGCTCATGGCTTACAATTGGCAACAATTGTTGGCCATGGGCGCATTTAGGCAGGAGGGAAAAAGTCGATCAACGAGGTATTATTTGAATTTCGATTAGTCCCAATTTGGTGTTGAATTTTGCACTGTTGAGGTTTGGTTTAGTGGGGTTTTCAACCAACTCAAAAAAGAAAACAATGGAATGTTAGTCATCCAAGATTGTTCTTCATAAGCATTGGGGGATGTATGGATTGAGACTTTATTTGCTGGCAGATAAATTGTTCTGCAATGACGCCATTGAATTCTTCAAAAAAATCATTTCCGAGCAAAATAGAATTTAACGAAACTCCAGCAAGGCTAGCAAGTAACCCCTATCAACGGCAAAATTCAATATCACTTCAGGCATCCCACCTAAAAAGCAATATTGCTTCACGTGTTGCATCAATTTATCAGTGAACAACTGAAGCAACGAGTAATTTCGAGCGAGTACAGCATTCAGCAGGGGTTCCTCATTCATAGCCAATAAATACTCGTGAAAGTTGAGGGGAGTCAGGGTTAAAAACTCCACCTTTCCCACTGGGAAAGAAACACCTTGATGAATGGCCACACCCAACAAGGATCCTGCAGCTTAACACTTAAGTTCGATAAAGTGTTGTGTAGTTACATTTTTTAGAACTTAAAAGTGTGTTTACTGTACACTTTTTCGAACTTACACAACATTCCTCTGTTATTGGCCCAAAAATTTCAAAAGCCACAGCAACCCGTCATTTGCAACAATTGTTGGCCATGGGCGCATTAAGGCAGGAGGGGCAAGGGCGATCAACGAGTTATCAATGGAATATAGGGGGATATGGGTAAGTTGACCAATGCAATTGCAGAGCGAATACCACATCATTTTGGCATCCGTTCTGCAACATACTAACTTTCTAAGATGTATTATTAATGGAACTAAATTATCATTATTATATATAATACTAATTAATCCACAATCTTTAAAA
>CAMDDG010000150.1 GCA_945890895.1 Chitinophaga pinensis
CGGGTTAACTTCTTGATAGTTAAATCCTCCGCTTTGTTGTTTGCCAACCTCAAGTTGTTCTCAGACGATAATAACGCCTCTTTTGTTTTTTGAAGATGATCAATGGTTTTGTCGATTTCCTCGATAGCTGTTTTGAATTTGCGACTGGCTAGTTCGTAGTTTCGAGCAAATCCTTCCTTAAACGCATTGATGTTTTCCTCGAAATGCGTGATATCGATGTTCTGATTGCGCATCATGGCCAACTCCGCCTTGTATTTCATGGAATTCATGGCCGCGTTTCTCAACAGCGTGATGATGGGTATGAAAAACTGCGGACGAACCACGTACATCTTGGGAAATCGATAAGAAACATCCACAATACCGGTGTTGTACAACTCATTTTCGGATTCTAACAAGGAAACCAAAACAGCGTATTCGCACTTCTTCTCGTTGCGATCTTTGTCTAATTCCTTGAAAAAATCCTCATTTTTCTTTTTGGTGGCTGTAGTGTCGATTTCGTTCTTCATTTCAAACATGATGGAAATGATTTCATGGCCGTTTTCATCAAACTCCTTGAAAATGAAATCGCCTTTACTACCGGAACGCGCATCGTTGTCTTTTTCAAAATGGGCTCTTGGAAATGCAGTAGCACGAAGCTTGTTGAACTCAATTTCACAGTGTTGTTCCAACGTTTCACCCACCATTTTTGTAGAAAGTTTGGCCTTCATGTCCTTATGATAGGCAATATCAACATCCTTCATCTTGATGATATCCTCTTTCATTTTGATTTCGGTGGCAAATTGCTCTTTAAGCGAAGTTTCTCTCAATTGAAGTTCCAAGTCTTTTCTGGCAAGCGAATTTTCCAGGGCAATTTTTTCTTCCTGTATTTTTTGAAGCGCTTGATTTACAGCTAGTTGTTTGTCTAATTCTGCTTTTTGTAAGTCGGCTTTTATTTGGCTTAATTCTTCCTCTTTTTTTCGTAAACTTTCAGCCAATTCCAGTTCTTTGGCTGCTTTTAATTGGGCAATTTCCAGTTGTTTAGCGTTTAGAGTTTCTGATACTTCGCGATCTTTTTGGTTTTTCAACGCCTGAATTTCAGCTTCTTTTTTAGCCAATAAATCCTTGGCTTTTTCTTGAATTTGAGCTTTAACCAATTCAACGGTACTCTCCTTATCTTTCTGCCACAATTCCGTTCTGGCTTTCAATTCTTCCTCAAATTGATGGTCGCGAACTTGCTTTAAAATAGCGGCATAGCCAGCTTCGTCAACTTTAAATGCTTTCTTACAATGCGGACAAATAATTTCGTTCATATACTGTTTTTTTTCTTTTTCGGGGGATGTAAAACGCAGTTGTTGCAATTCGTACTATTTAAAGGCAATTGTACCAATTACAAAACTATTTCAATAGTTTGTATGTAAATTTATAACATGTGGACGGAATCAGAAAACAAACTTTGCAAAACTTTTGTGTTCAAATCATTTGAAGATGCCATGGCATTTATGCAAATGGTTTCAATTGAAATCAGTGCAATCAATCATCATCCAGAATGGACGAATGTTTACAACCGATTGGAAGTGGTGCTAACCACCCACGACGCTGGAAATACAGTAACCGAATTGGATCGTCGATTGGCCAATATCATGGATGAAGTCTTTCAACAATTCAATTAGGTATTGAAAAATTGAATGATTTTCAAGTATTTTTCTTTTCAGTTATCCAAAATCTATGGTCTTGGTCAAGAAAAACTTCGTAGAATACATTGTCTTCGAAATAACCTATTACGCACTCTTTTCCCTGAATATGCATGGAACACCAAGCAATGTCTTCTGGAATATGTTTCGGGTGATAAAAATCTGACTTGTCAGGAAATTTTCCTTTAGGGTATACTTTGATAATTTGCTGTCGGGTTGATTCTATTCTGGTCAATCCACAAACACCCTGTAGTTTTTTAACTGCTAACGCAAGTAATTGTTCTCCTTCCCAATGATCGAACGATTGACCTTGATTACCGTCAAAGTCTTTGAAACTTATGACTATAAATTGTTCTCTCTGACCTGATCGTATGTCAATTTTTTTGACTTTTCTATTATAGGAAGCAGAATTCCTTTCATTAAACTTGTTCTGCCTCCCTTTTGCCATAGAGTAAATCGTTTAGTTTTTCATCAATGTCAAAGTATGGTATTGCTCCATATTTACCTTCAAAGTAATTTTTGTCAAATGCCGATTTATTTCTGACTTTGTCTGTTTTAAAGTCGGCTAGTGAAAACAATTCGGAAGCACCAAATTGATTCTTCTCAATAAACCAAATTTGGTCTCTTCTAAATGTATCTTTGTTAAGTAACGAGATGTCATGAACAGCACAAATTAGTTGAGCGTTATTTTTATTAAACTTATGAAAGAAATCGACAAGTTTCAACGTCAAACGGCTGTGTAGTCTTGAGTCAAGTTCGTCTATAATTAATACTTTTCCGTTTTGCAGAGTATCATACCAAGGACCTAGCAAGTATAGAAGTTTCTTAGTCCCTTCGGATTCCTGCTTATCAAAATTAAATGGGACAGTATCTACTAAAATATTGTTCTCATCGTATTTTCTATGAAAAGTGATGAGTTGGTCTCTTTTAGATTGCTTTGATTGTATTTTTTGAATACTGGTAAGTAGATTGATTATTTCTTCGTCTTTCTCTTTATCTCTTAAAGTTTCAAGGTCTATTTCGTTAAAATCTTCTTCCGTTGTTGAAAGATTTGCTATCTCTAGGAATTTTACAAAATGTAGCACCCAATTAAAAAACTGTTTATCTGATTTTAATTTGTCAATGGTGTATCGTTTGTGTCCACGATCATGAATCCCATTCACAAAATTGAATTTTTTAAACCAGTTTACGATATTCGTAGAAGTCTCTTTGCCTAGTGTGGCTAAAAGGGACAGAAATAAAACATTCTCTTTTACATCTTCTTCTTTGCCTAGTGCTTCTTTAAAGGCGGATTTATTTACCTCAATATTCTGTTGGTCTCTTTTGAATAGATAAACTTCTTTGCTAGTTGTATGAAAAAGCCATTCGGCTACTATTTTGTCGTAGTCAATTTCAAATCCGTATCGATATTTAGTTTCTTTTTGAATGAAAGAAATTTCAAAAAAGCTGGTCTCTTTTTCTGACTTTGTATTAAGTGCAAATTTTTCCAATGGGAATTTTCTTTCACTATTTTCCATTAAAGCATCTCTGAAAGAGTTCAAAACATTTTGCTTCATGAAACCCATAGCCTCAAGAAAGTTACTTTTTCCACTCGCATTGTTACCGTAAACTACAGCCGATTTTAACAGATTAAAACTACTTCCTGTGTTAATAATATGCGTGTCCTGGTGTTCCTTAAAAG
>CAMDDG010000151.1 GCA_945890895.1 Chitinophaga pinensis
AACCTCAGGGGAAAACTATTATCAAATTGATTTAAACGAAATAAAGGCGATAAAAGAAGGAGATGTTTTTGAACTAACTATTAAAGATAAGAATAATAAACATACAGTGATGTATCAATTTATAAAGTAATATATATGAATGTATTAAATAAAATAAAGGAAAAATATACAATTATACTATTTGGTTTTTTTCTGTTGATCTGCACTCTGATTTATCTGTCTTTTATAGATGAAAATATTTATTTCATTGATAATCATTTATTGGTCATAGAGTTTAAAATGACCAAGGAGTTGGAAAAACAATATCAATCTATTACAATAAAACGTAAAGAATTAATGGACAGTTTAGAATTAGAGCTTAAGGTAATTGAAAATAAAATTCGAACAGGTGATAAAGAATTGATGGACGTTTACAAATACAAACTAATGGATTTTAAAGAATTGAGTGAAGAAATGGAAGAAAAGAATAGTGAGGTATCCGCCAAGTTTAATGATCAAGTAGTTACGCAATTGAATCAATATGTAAAGGAATATGCATTGGAGCATAATGCACAATTTATTTTGGGTGCTAACGGCAGCGGTAATTTGCTGTATGCAGATGAAGATTATGATAAAACCAAAGAAGTAATTGTGTTTGTGAATAAAAAGTATTTAGGAAAGTAAAATGAAGCTTATTTATTTAACCATAGTATTATTTTTTGTTTCATGTGATCCAGATAAATTGGGTAAAAAAGAGTTTATTACCTGGTGTAATTCTAATTTAACAGAAACCAAGGAGTTTAATCAACTTAAAATAGATGCTCGAATTTTACCGGAAGAGTATTTTGTGGCATCGGATAATAGAGAAAGAAACACTGGATTAACACAAAATATATACGCGTCAGTAAAATTTTATCAAAAGGACGGTGAAGAGTCACTTTTCGGCAAATATAATTCCAAAGAATTTCAAGATAGATTGAACTATTTTGTAGAAAATGCAAAAAAGGATTTTCAACTTGTTAGCAATCAGGATACTTTTTCACCGCAGCTTTATCATTTCGAGAGATATTACAACATAGCCAATTTCTCTATTGTAAATCTAGTTTTTGAAGTACCAAGAAAAAATTACTATCAATCGAATTCATTGGTGTACAATGATCAAATATTCAATATAGGAAAAATCGCATTTTCATTTGATCATTTTAATAGTGAAATCCCTCAATTAATCGAAAATTAATTTATGCTTAGTGAAAACACAATAAGGCGCAGAATTGCCATGTTTTTGGCTTGTAATATCTTGATAGAAATATTCGCACCGAGTATGTCCTATGCGTTAACTGGAGGTCCATCACAGCCGGAAGTGGATTCTTTTGAGCCAGTGAACACTACTCAAATGGTTGATTTGTTTACCGGTGATTTCAATTATAATATTCCTTTAATTGATGCTGGAGGTTATCCTGTGAATATTTCTTATCACGCAGGGATTGGAATGGAACAAGAGGCAAGTTGGGTTGGATTGGGATGGAATATCAATGTGGGCAATATAACCCGTAATGTCAGAGGGATACCTGATGATTTTAAAGGTGATTCAATTGAGAAAGAATTTAATATGAAACCCAACAACACGTTGAGTTTAGGAATTGGTGCGGATTTGCAAGTTTTTGGAGTATCGACTAAGAAAGCTAAAGAGATTAGAAAAAATTTAGAGAGTAATGTAATCCAAGCTGACTCGCGCTTAAAAAAATTGTCAAAACTTAGTCGCTGGGAGATAGATTTGGGAGTGGTGAGTAATAGCTACAGAGGGATGGGGATTGATTTGTCGGGCGGATATACTGCATTAAAGCAAAATAATTATGTTCATATTCCAATAGGATTGGGAATTAATTCACAGTCCGGTTCGTCTTGGAATGCGTCAGTTATTTTTGGCAAAAATTTAGTAGAACAGAACAAGTCTGGAGGGGTTGGTTCAATCGGTTTGGGGTACAGTTCATTGAATGGTTTGAAATCAACGAGTATTTCTGGTGCTTATAACTATGTTGGAAAATCAAAGTACATATCTGGATCTTATGGAAGAGCGAGTAACACAGCAATTGGGTTATCAACGTTCACTCCAAGTTTTCAGTTTTCAATGCAAAATATGGGATTCGGAATGCATTTAACATTAGGTTCTGAATTAACAGGGAGACATGGGAATATTACTTTAAATGGATCTTACAATTCGCAGTGGTTGGAAAAATCCAAAATGTATTATAATGCTTATGGGTATTTATATGACCAAAAACAGATTAAGAATGCTGATAAATCTAAATTGAAAAGCGACAAGCATTTGATGCTGGATTTTAATCGTATTAATGATGGAAGTTTTAATAGTAAAGTAACAAATATGCCCGTTGCAACTGGTACTTATGATGTTTTATCGGTTCAGGGGCAAGGAACCGGTGGGTCATATCGAGCTCACAGAAATGGTGCAAGCATTTATTTTGATCCAATAGTTACTAATTCAAAAAATAAAAACTCTTTGAATCCGTTGAATATTGGCATTGAATTAGGTCTTGGTGCAAATACCCATACTAGTTTTCCCTTGAATGTTAGTGGTTCATATTCTCAGTCGGGGGGATGGTTTGAGGAAAATGAGCTGTTTGAAAACTTCTATTCCAAATCAAATGGCGAGAATTTTGAGGATGTATTTATAAAATCAGCATCAGACGGTGGCCCAAACGATGCGGGCAAATTTGAATTGTTTGGTTCAAACGCTGCTTCATTTTTAGAGTTAGAGAAATTACAAAGCAATAAGTCTGCAGGAAATAAATTCTCGAAAATTAACATTTCTAAATTTCACAGCAAAAATGAAAAAACGAGTTTACCCAAATATAAGAATTTAAAAAGAGTATCTCGAAATTCAACATTTAGTTTTCTATCGAATATAGAAACACAAAGTGGCATGGGTTTGGAAACGAGTAGAAATAGTTATTCTAAGTACTTTTGGGAACATGGTACAGGGGTTTCTGTAAGAGGTTATTTTGGAACGGGTAGAAAATCCCCCAAAGCCCATCACATTGGAGAAGTAACACAAACTAATCCCGATGGTTCTCGTTATGTTTATGGACTTCCCCAAATCAACAAGTATCAAAAAGAAGTCGTTTTTAATGTAGCCAAGGCAAACGACCAAGCAGGAGCTTCTACTCATGAAAATCAAAGATATCAAGATAAAGAATTAGTGGGATATCTGCCTGGAACAGATGATCAATCAGGAAATACTCGT
>CAMDDG010000152.1 GCA_945890895.1 Chitinophaga pinensis
AACTAATCGACGCATACATTAAAAAAACCGACGATTTGTTTACCAACAAGGAAAAAGAAATCATGACGGTTTGATCCGGATTGCATTCTTGATATTTTCCGCCTTTTCCAATAATTCTTCCAAACTCGATGCAGTTACTGTAATGTGGCCTAATTTTCGATCTGGACGGGTTTCTGTTTTACCGTACATGTGAATAAACACATCATTTCGCTGTTCCCAATCTGCGGCATTCGAAAGGAAATACGTTCCTGAAAAATCTTCTGGACCTACCACATTAATCATGGCGCTCGGCTGTAGCAAATCGGTTGAACCCAGATCTTTACCCAGCAAAATTCGATTCAACTGTGCGAATTGACTTGTAACGCACCCCTCTATGGTATGATGTCCGCTATTATGAGGACGTGGAGCCATTTCATTTACCCAAATTTCTCCTTGGGATGTGATAAACAATTCTACCGCAAAAAGCCCGGGTGACTCTAATCCTTTCACTGCTTTCAGAGCAATTTCCCGCGATAGCTTCTCCACTTCTTCCGAAACTTGAGCCGGAGAATATAAAAACTCAACCAAGTTACTTTTGGGATTAAAATACATCTCAATAGATGGGTAGGTAACCGTATTACCTTGTTGGTCTACTGCCACAATCACTGCTAATTCCAATACATCCTCAACAAACTGTTCCAACAATACTTCACCTTCGAATGGATAATTACCCGCTTCAAGTTCCGATTTATTAACAATTTGAACTCCCTTTCCATCATAACCACCTGTGCGAGCTTTCACAACCACTTTACTCCCTTTTAATTCATTTAGGATTTCTTTCGGGGGATGTGATTTTGTATTGACCAAAACAAAAGGTGCTGTAGGGATACCGTGATTTCGATAAAACAACTTTTGAACACCTTTGTCCTGAATGATTTTAAGAACCGAAGGATAAGGAATAATGGTCTTTCCTTCTTTCTCTAATTCCACTAAAGTTTCTACACCAATATGTTCAATTTCCCAAGTAAGAACATCAGAAATCGAGGCTAACTTCCTTAAATCCGAATCATTTTTTAAACTTCCAATCAACATTTGATCGGCAAAAGGTTGTGCTGGACAATCCTCACTGCCCTCTAAAACGGTGTAATTCACTTCTGGACTATCAACGGCAGCTGCTTGTAAAAGCATCATTCCCAATTGTCCTCCACCAATAATTCCGATGTTTTTTGGAGTTTGCATTGTGCAAAATTAAGATGTAATTTCGTATCTTCGAATAATATGGCAGACCCCCTCTCGGTACCCCTATTGCAAATTGCAGTGCAATCACCTAACCTAAATAGCTGGCTTACTGTTGTTTTATGCTTAATTACCATAGGTTTTTTTTCTGGGATGGAAATCGCTTTTATTTCTGCAAACAAGCTTAGAATTGAATTAAAAAGTAAAAAAGGCAGCTTGGGAGGTAAAGCATTAGCTCGATATATCAAAAAACCCAATGAATTCATTAGCATAGTTTTAGTAGCAACCAACTTGGCTTTGGTTGTATACGGAATTGCCATGGGCGATATTTTCAATTACTATCTAACCCAGTTCTTTGATAGCACGGCCATTGTTTTTCTATTAACCACCATTCTTTCAACTTTATTGGTTTTAATTACCGCCGAATACATTCCTAAAACACTTTTTAAACTTCAAGCGGATCGATTAATCTTTGCTTTTGCCCCCGCTTTTCGTGTTGCTCATGTACTGTTGTGGCCCCTGATTTTACTTACCAAATTTCTTTCTTCCATGGTACTTAAAGTCTTCACAAAAACCGATGTTTCTGAAGAAACTCCCGTATTCTCGAAAGTAGATTTGGATAATTACATTAGTTCGATTGAAAATTCCAATACATCTGAAAATCAAGAAATCGACACCGAAGCCTTTAGAAACGCTTTAGATTTCTCTGATGTTGTTGCCAAAGATTTGATGATTCCTAGAACCGAAATCATTGCACTCGATGTTACAACTCCCTTGGATGTATTAAAGCAAAAATTTATTGAAACTCAGTTATCTCGAATTTTAATTTTCAAAAGTTCAATCGAAAATATTATTGGATTTGTTCATCACAGTGATTTATTTCATCATCCAGAAAAAATCTCGAGCATTTTACATCCTGTGATTCTGGTTAGTGAAACTCTCGAAGCTCATGATCTACTTCGCCGATTCATTCAAGAACGTAAAAGTTTGGCCGTGGTTGTTGATGAATTCGGTGGTACTGCTGGTATTGCCACCATTGAAGATGTTATCGAAGAAATTTTCGGGGAAATTAAAGATGAATTCGATACTGAAGATGCCAATGAAGTAGTTCTTGGTGAAAATCATTTTCGGTTATCATCTCGTTTAGAAATTGATTATCTCAATGAGAAATACGGTTTACATTTAACCGAAGGAGAATACAACACCCTAGGAGGATTCATCATTTATTTTGCCGAAAGAATTCCATCAACGGGGGATGTTGTGCGTCATGAAAACCTTGAATTTACTATTCGTAAAATGAAGGGCGCAAAGATTGAAGAAGTGGAATTGAAAGTTTATTAATTCCACCTACTCCATCAATCTACCTTATAGGAATCAACTGTGTAAGCTCCAATAGCCCCAAAAACACTTCCCAAATTACCTTGAACCCGTGTTGGTGTTTGAATTATTGAACTTTGCTGCCATAAATGCGCATTTCTTGAATTGTAATAATTATACAAATCAGCATTTACGTTTTCTATTATTACAGTAGTACTTAAAATAACCTCATTCCCTTTCAGACCTGGCAAACGTTCATAAACAACAAAATCGTTTTTCAATCCGTTAAATGTTTCGTCTGAAAACAGGATTTCCTTGGTTGCATAGCCATTATATACATTTCGTAAAAAAGGAAGTTCGTCTCCACCAATTGAAACGGATTCTAACCAATCCAAACTATCACCATTATCCAAATATTTCCTACGCGTTTGCTTCAAATACAAGCGATAAAAGTTGTCGGTATATGCGCTATCTTTAAACGTAATGCGATAGGCTCGCGTTGGCCCTATAAAACCAATTGTGGTATTGTATTTAACTACTTTTTGTATTTTAACTAAGTTGGGAACTTTAACCATTTTGGATATTTTACCTGTACTTAGCGTAATATTAACTAAAACACTGTCGTTATAATTTACCTCACATGCTGCATTGTATTTTCCGTAATTTTTACCCAATAACGACCATCGTTTGCCTTTATTGC
>CAMDDG010000153.1 GCA_945890895.1 Chitinophaga pinensis
ACCACCAACCTTGTAAGAAATTCCAGAGAAATCCTTCTTTACCATCCAAAAATCCCAGTTTAATAAAATAGCGATACAGAAAATAGAAGAAAGCGCGCCAAAACAAAGGTAAACGGGCGTATTTTAGTTTTTTCTGACGTTTAAGTTTAGCTTGTTCGGAGAGTTCTCCGTTTTGATTTGCGGAATTGATAAGCAGTATTTCTAAATTCAACAAATCGATTGCTTCTCTCACCGCATAGCTATTATGTTTTTGTACCCACCAAGAAAGATTATTCAAATTATGGTCTACAAAATCGTTCTCAAATTCAATTACACCACCATAATTTAATTCCATGTGTTCGTCCATCCATCGATCTTCGCACGCTGCAGAACCATTTCTAAACAAGCGCATCAATTTAACAGGATAAACTCCTTTGATAATTGGTTTGCCAAAAAAAATATGCTTTCTTTTAAAAACAATTCCATTAATACCTTTAGGTATTAATCCCAATGATTCTTTTAATTCCTCTATTAAATTGATTTCTAAGTATTCATCCGCATCTAATCGCATAACCCATTCAGTTTCTATGGGTGAATTCCTTAATGCCCAATTAAACTGAATCGAATAATTAATAAATGCATTTTCCAATACAATTGCACCATGATTTTTTGCAATCTCTTGTGTGCCATCAGTCGAAAAAGAATCAACAACGATAACACTTTTTGCAAATGTATTTATTGATTTTAGACAGCGTTCAATATGCAACTTTTCGTTGTATGTTAATACAATGACCGTTATATCCAGTTTTTCATCATTCATTTTCTAAAATTCTATTTTTAATAAACTTTGCAGGATTCCCTCCCACAACCGTCCATGGCTCCACGTTCTTATAAACAGATGCAGTCGCACCAACTACAGCACCTTGGCCAACAACAACCCCCATCCCAATAAAAGTTGAAGCTCCAATCCATACTTGATCTTCAATTACAATGGGTGCAGTAATTAAAGGATGTTTAGGATCAGATATATCATGTGATGCGGCACACAAATACGACTTTTGAGAAACCGTAGAATGTGCTCCAATTGAAATTTTTGCCACATTATAGCAGTCTACTTCAGGCGATAAACATGCGTACTCCGCCATTTCCAAATTCCAAGGCATATAAATTCTAGCGGTAGAATAAACAACAGAAGTAGAATGCACTTGCGCACCGAAAATCCTTAATAAATACAATTTCCAGGAATTACCAATACTTCTTGGTAAAGGCCGAGCAAAAATGGCCCAAACTAAATTCCAAATAAATCGTGCAATTTGATTTTTTCGAGAAAGTTGATTTTGGTACTTTGAAAGATCGATTTTTGTCATATTACAAAATCAGGTTTATCTCTTTTCTGTAGAATCCATTCATACAATTCGGTCATTTGTTTAGCGACAGATTCTATACTGTATTTATCTTCTATTAATTTTCTTCCGTTTTTACCCATTTCAATCAATTTTGACGGAGGAGTTGACATTGCTTCAATGAGTGCTTGTGCAAGAGGCTCAACTCCTATTTCAATCCACCAGCCAGCATAATGAGTTTCTAATTCCTCCCAAGGTGCGCCTTTTGTTGTAATAACAGGTAACCCAAAAGCCATTGCTTCAGCAATGGCCATGCCAAAATTTTCACTGTATGTAGGTAATACGAAAATATCCGATGTTTGAAATGCGTTTATTTTTTCCTCGTTGTACAAAGGGCCAATAAATTTAACTTGATCCTTAATTTCTAAAATTTCCAATTGATTGATTAAACCTTGAACGTAGGATTCTTTCCCATCTCCAACAATTTCCAAAGTCCAACTGCTTTTTAAATATTCTGGGATATTTTTCCAAGCTAAAAGCAAATTTTCTAATCCCTTTCCATTGTGAATTCGCGATAAAAAAAGTATTTTATTTTTATTTGATTTATTGATTTTTTCAGGAGGGTTTATATCAGTAAGATCAATTCCATTGGGAATAACTGCAATTGGCCTTTTCAATCCCAGTTGACGATAATTTAATGCTTCCTTCAATGATGTTGCGTGCAAACACGAAGCGTTTCTTAAATCTGATAACTGATAAATAAACAATGCCAATAACTTTTTAAATCTTGCCTGTTCTAAGGCCCAAGGTTCCAACATACCACGGGGTGAAATCACATAAGAAATTCCATTCCGTTTTGCATATTTACACATTTGGTGAATCATATAATCCCACAAACCGTTTCCATGAAATATTGTTGAATTAGAATCAAATTTTAGTTTTCCATTGAATTCAAATCCACCTATCCTATTCAGTTTATAAAAATTCAAAAATGCCTTTTCATTGTCAAACCTATTGACAATTGGATTACTACTAACTCCAGTATGTAAATAAACTTGGGTGTCAGTAATTTTTGCTATTTCACGAATCAAACTTGTTGTGCTCTGAGAAGGACCTCCTGAAAATCGATCAATAGACGAAATAAAATGATGTATTTCCAAAATCAAATAGTTATTTAAATACGGTTATTCAAAGTTCTTCGTAAATCTTCCTGTACTTTTCTACTATAACTTCGGTTTTAAATCGTTCAACATTTTTCAACCCATTTTGAATGCACTGATTTCTAAGATTTGAATTACTAATTACATTTAAAAATCCGGTTTTCATATCATCTGAATCCAAGGGATTTACGAATACTGCACCTGATCCTGCTATATCAATGATTGGTTGAATGTTGCTTGTAATTACCACCTTTCCCATGGCTTGACCTTCAATTACAGGCATTCCAAAACCTTCGTATAAAGATATAAATGAAACTATATCGCACTTTTTATAAAGTTCAATAAGCTCCGCATTACTTATGTTCAAGTGATTCTTAAAAGACATATTGAATTTCTCTAATAAATCAATTTGTGTTTCTGTCAATTTCCCTAAAATCCACAATTCACATTTAATTCCTTGCAAGCTCTCTATTGTTCTCTCTATATTCTTGTTAGGTTTGGTACCAATTAATAGAATTTTAGGAAATTCAGTATTGAAATTTTCATTTATATCCGTGTAAAATTCAAGATTCAAAATAGGATTGTGTATTACAGTTAATTTATATGATATCCAAGACGTCAATTTCAAAAGCTCATTTTTAGTAAAATCTGAAACTACTGTTATTTTCCGAGTAAAAAGAATAGGAATCCATATCCAAAATACCTTCTTGAAAAATCTTTTAATTATAGTATTATC
>CAMDDG010000154.1 GCA_945890895.1 Chitinophaga pinensis
TCGAGTTTAATTGCCATTCAAAACAAACAAAAACAAGCAGATAGTTTGTATCAAGACTTAAAAAACCAATACGAATTAGATTCAATAAAGTTAGACGAATACCAAAATTCACGTCTAGAAACTCCTGACATCAGTGAATTAAATAATTCTGCTGTATATAATAAATTAAATAAAGTTCAAAAAGTCTTTTCAAAAATCGAAAAACTCGAAATAGGCAACGCAAATCCCTTAATTGATCCTCTATCTATATATGGATTGCCCATTAGGGGAATCTGCAACTCATTTATAAATAAAAACACTCAAATTGAATGGGCAGTAGGCTTAATTCCCTCCATTGGTGTTGTGCAATTCGACAGAAAAAAAACACTGTTTACTCGGAATTTAAGTACTATTGAAATTGAACAAAAAATAAATGGCCTAAAACTAAAAACATTTGGTCATTTGATTTGGGATAATTCAAAAAGTGTTGAATTAATAAAATATAAAAACGCAATTGGAGGAATCGGTTTAAATGGAACCATCTTCAAAAACATGAATATTGTTTCCTCCGTTGCTATTTCAAGTTTTTCAATTACACAAATGAGTCAAGGCGAAAAACAAATAGCATCAACAGCCGATATGCCTGGCCAACGATTAAAAGATAAGTTAGCCCATCATTTAGTAGTGAGTCAAAATATTTATAAGAAACAATTAATAGCGGAGTTAAAATCTCAACGAAATGGAGTTGTATTTCGCAATTTGGGAAACCCTTTTATTCGAAATCAATTCCTTGAGAATTCCATTAAATTAAAAATCAACAGTTTTGATAATCAAATTCTTGCTTCTGTATTTTATAAACAATATTCAAGTTTAACGCTTCCTTATTCCGGAAATCAATACGCATTTCAGAATAATGGATACGGGTTATCATTACAATCGAAATTCAAAAACAAAAAATCACCCAACTTCATGATTTCTTTTACTCCTTTTGAACAAGGCAATAATCATCCTGATACATTACTCAGGGTAAATAGTCGTTGTAATTTGTTCAATTCTGGAATTTTTTGGAATTGGAGCAATAAAAAAACTCGTATTTCTATTCAATCATATTTCTCTCAAAGCCAGTTACTCTTGAACGATACAATGGTTAATAACTTCAAATCATTGAATTTACAATTCAATATTATCAAGAACAACGGTTTTCAATTTTCTCTTATGACGAACTCGTCGGTTACTGATCCTGCAATTGATAGTCTGCAAAACAAAGGTTGTCAGTTTAACTTTGGAAAAACGAGTCCACATTTACAGTGGTGGATTTCAGGAAAATATTTCCAACAAGAAAATGGAGCATTTAGGCGAGGCACACAAATTTCTGTTTCATCCACAGTTTCCAAAAAAACACGAGCCACCCTAACCGCTGGGTTTGATGAATATTATAAAGTATGGGGTATCCAACACATTCAACCTGCATTCACTGGTAATTTCAAATTGAACTTCAGTATTTGATATTAAAGTTACTGATTCTGACTAGATTTTAGCAAAATAGATTCACAAAATGGTAATTCTGGGGGCCACGCATGGTATGAAGCTAAAAGTTGTTCGAAATTACATTGGTTTTTTATCAGCATTTGTCTTCTATGATTTCTTAGTGTGTTCTCGTTTAATTTATATTTTTCTACAATTTGTTTAAATGATAGACCTTCCGCAAAACAATGAAGAAGTTGGGTTTCCGTCTTTGTTAAATTTAGCATTTTCGGAGTCCATCGATCACTCTGCACATTTAAGATGGAAAGTATATACTTTGAAAAATACTGATTTCCTCTTAGTATCTCTTTAACAGCATTTTCCAACTCTTCTGCGGGCTCCATCTTTGACACAAATCCTTGAACTTCATGTTTTATTGCTTCTTGGATATAAATTCTACTGTCATACATACTAAATACCAAACTCGGAATTTTATTAATTCTAGCCAATTCTAAAACCTTAAATGTCTTACATCCATTTGCAAATTGCAAATCGCTGATCACCAATCGGATTTGCTCCTTTAAATTCTGATTCTTATCAAACTGAAGCATAGCTTCCCGATAATCCAAACAATAAATTACTTCTACATCCTTGATTCCAAATAGAATATCATTTATTGCCGATTTTAAAAAAATCTGATCCTCAACAACTAATATTTTCATAAATTAATTATCAATTTGAACAGGAAAACTGAATATTATTTCTTTCCGTCTATTATCATCAAAATTTTGATAATCCAACATACCTTGAATCATATCCAACCTTTGTTGGATAGAAATCAGTCCCCGACCTCTTGATTTATCTTGAGTTGCATCATTAAGTTGATTTACAAAAAAATCATAATTCAAAACCAAACTTACTCTTCCTGAAATTTCCAATACATCAATATAAATATTTTTAGCATTGTTATGTTTAATGATATTTGTTATAAGTTCTTGTAATATTCTAAATACTTGCAAACAACAATCATTAGATAGAAGTATTTGCTCATCTAGTTTATCAAAATGTAATTTACACGAATCTGAAGTAAACCTACCCACTAAAGTAGAAATCGCAACATTCAGATTACCGTCCTTTACTTCTAACGGATCATTCTCTTCAATAATATCATTCAATTTTTTTCCTAATTGAGAAACGCAAACATTTAGTCTTTCCAACTCAGATAAAATATTATTACCATTCTTGTAATTGAAAACAATAGATTCAATTTTCATTCTTAACTCCAGTAACAAATATTTGCCGGAGTCATGAAGATCATATGCTATTTGCTTTCTTAATTGTTCAGAAAAATCAATTAGTTGATCAGCATTAAAATTTAATTCGTCTTTCCATAATTTCATATTTTCTAAATTTAATTTATGTTTTTCGTTGCAAGCATAAATTGATTAAATAAAGTATGAATTTTTAAGACCTATAAAAGCAAATTGAGTCAACTTCAATCAATTGGACTTTGTTCTCAATTATAAAACATTTTCTTTTCAATACATATAGTACTTTTTTCTCATTTTGAAACATATTTGTTAATTTTACTATCCAAATAATGCTATTTTTTTTACCACAGAAAACACTAATTGACTTTATATATAACAATTATAAAAAACTATTTCTGAAATGTAATAAAAATGTAAGATTCCAAAATCTCCTCTTCAAAACATAAACATTTTTAATGAGTCACAATTTCT
>CAMDDG010000155.1 GCA_945890895.1 Chitinophaga pinensis
TCAATTCACAAACCTTTGTCAACACGAAAAAGGGCTTTGGAAATCGAGCATTTTATTAGGGAAATGTATCAAATGAAGAATTTTGATAGTATACAACCGTCAAGGATGCTAATTTTCAAGGATTGGGCATTAAAAAATTCACTTACAGCTCCCATAACCATAGTACTCAGTCCATTTCATCCTACTCTTTTCAAACAACGAATCTCAGACCGTCGCGTTAAAAACATTCTTGCTACAGAGAGAATAGTTCGAAGATGGAACCATGCGAACACTCAAGTGATTGGAACTTTTTATAGTCGTGATAGTAATTATATTGATTCAGATTTTTATGATGGTTTCCATTTAACAGATGAAGCCGTTCGAGTTAAACTTAGCGTGTTCTAGTATGTCAATGAGTTGTATTTAATGATTCATTCAAAGAAATCAACTATTTTGGTGTTACAAGAATTCTTATTTAATTAACTATTTTTGCCAAATGGAATTGAACCGACCTGTTAGGGTATTAATTGCCAAAGTTGGTCTCGACGGACACGACCGAGGAGCCAAAGTCATTGCAGCTGCGTTGCGTGATGCGGGAATGGAGGTTATTTATACCGGTTTACGCCAAACACCTGAGATGGTGGTACAAACCGCTTTACAGGAAGATGTAGATGCTATAGGTGTAAGTATTTTAAGTGGAGCACACAATACTGTATTTCCTAGAATTCTGTCCCTCATGAAAGAAAAAGGACTGGATGATGTATTGCTTACAGGGGGCGGAATTATCCCCGATGCGGATGCCGATGAACTTAACCAACAAGGAGTAGCTCGTTTGTTTCCACCTGGAACAGATACCCGTGAAATTGCAAGCTACATTCAAAACTGGGTGGCTGAAAATCGAGGATAATTGGAATAGCCAGCAAGTTCGGTTTCAATTTGGTTTACATAGCTCCGCAAACTATCTTTGTGCCATGAAATTTGGCGTGGTAATTTTTCCCGGATCCAACTGCGATCGTGACCTCATTCAAGTATTGAGCAACTATAGCAATGAACCCGTGGCAGAACTATGGCATAAAGACACTGATTTGCAAGGGTGTACTCACATCTTTCTTCCCGGTGGGTTCAGTTATGGCGATTACCTTCGAAGTGGCGCCATCGCCAAATTAAGTCCTATTATGGATGCAGTTTCCCAACACGCCAACAACGGAGGTTTTGTTATGGGAATTTGCAATGGCTTTCAAATTTTATGTGAAAGTGGACTACTTCCCGGTGCATTATTGCGCAACGAAAACATGAAGTTCATTTGTATGAACGTTGAGTTAACTGCTGTAAATACCCAAACATCTGTTACTAAAAAAGTCCCTTCAAACCATAGAATCACAGTTCCAATTGCTCATGGAGAAGGACGTTTCTATGCAGACGACGATACTCTAAAACAAATAGAAGATAACGGGCAAGTAATTTTTCGATATGTTGAAAACCCAAATGGCTCACTAAATGATATTGCGGGCATTTGCAATGAAAACAAAAATGTTTTCGGAATGATGCCTCATCCCGAACGTTGTTTCGCAGATTATCTTCTCAATCAAGACGGTAAATTGATTTTTGACTCCCTTTGAGATACCTCATCATCAATGGCCCCAATTTAAACTTGTTGGGTTTGAGAGAACCTGACGTATACGGGCGTGTTTCATTTGATGATTACTTCCTTCAAATTAAGGAACAGTTTAAAACGCGATATAACGCAGACTTAGAATATTATCAATCCAACATTGAAGGTGAACTTATAAATGCAATTCAAAAAGCGGGTTTGGATCCAACAATCATGGGTATTGTACTTAATGCAGGAGGCTACAGTCATACCAGTATTGCTTTGGCAGATGCTGTTAAAGCTATCCCCAAAAACGTTGTATTAGTACATATTTCAAACATCCATGCTCGCGAATTAGAACGACGTATCGATTTGTTGGCTGCATACGCACAAGGTCAAATTACAGGTCTGGGATTACACGGCTACGATTTGGCTTTGGAATATTTAATTTCATGGCAAGATGTAGTTAAGAATTAATAAAATGGTAATACAAAATCAGAAAAATGACAACATTTAACAATATTTTAACACAGTTGATCGATGGTATGTGGTTGATTACTATCAATCGTGAATCGAAAATGAATGCTTTAACCATTCAAACATTGCAAGAAATCAAAGATGCGGTTTTGGAGGGAAATAACAACCCAGAGGTTTTGGGTATTGTTATTACGGGTGCTGGATCTAAAGCATTTGCAGCAGGAGCAGATATTTCTGAATTTGCTCATTTTAATGTAGATGAAGCTACTCGAATGAGTGCTGATGGTCATGATGTTATGAATACCATTGAAGATGGAACCAAGTTGGTGATTGCAGCCGTTAATGGTTTTGCTTTGGGTGGGGGATGTGAGTTAGCTATGGCTTGCCATATTCGAATTGCGAGTACAAATGCGAAGTTTGGTCAACCGGAGGTGAACTTGGGTGTTCCTCCTGGTTACGGCGGAACTCAGCGATTAATTCAGTTGATAGGTAAGGGTCGTGCATTGGAGATGTTGTTGACAGGGGATGCTATTGGTTCAGATAAGGCATTAGAATTCGGATTGGTAAATAAAGTAGTAGAACAAACGGAGTTGTTAGAAACGTGTAAAGGGTTAATTTCTAAAGTAGGAAGCAAGAGTCCAATGGCGGTTCACAAGGTATTCAAATGCGTTTCTGATTTTTATCGTCCGAATGTTAACGGAATGCAAAGAGAAATTTACGAATTCGGTTCTGCCTTTGGTTCTGAGGAGTTTCAAGAAGGCACGGATGCGTTCCTTAACAAAAGAATCCCGCAGTTCAGAAAGTGAGTACATTCATAATCATGATTTTCACTAATTTTGCGATTTATTTCTTAGGATGAAAAATAGATTTTTATATGTTGGAGTTTTGTTGTTTTTAGCCGTATTCCAGCAATCGTGTTTTAGTTATAAAAAGCAAATATATTTTCAAGGGATTGCAGATAGTACTGCAAACTTGAGTATGGAACAACCAGATCCAGTTATTCAACGTGGAGATCAGTTATTAATTAGAATTTATGCTTTAGATCAATTAAGTGCGGAGTATTTCAATCAGCCGGTTGGATTAGGCATGGGTGGAAATACAGGTATGGCCATCTC
>CAMDDG010000156.1 GCA_945890895.1 Chitinophaga pinensis
AGCGACCAGATTCTAAGGTCCATTTTCCAATGTTTTCGAATTTAATTTCTGTTAAGTCAAATGATGTAGCCATGTTTTTTTTAGTTTCTAGTTTAAGTTATTTTAATGTATCGAAATTAGTAAGTAGGTTTAAAATATATTTCTCTAAATCATTATATTTTCATTCATTTCCAATCAACCACCATCAAGCAGCAACCACCCCATCCAAATATACCGCACTTTTCTCCACTTCCATTTCTGCTGCATTTGGGTTAATCAAATAATAACATAACCCATTGTAAATAATGTGTGTGTCCGTTAGCTTGAAACCGCGTTTTACAAAATACATAGCGCGCGCAAATCGTGCTTCACCGTTTAATTCAATAATTCTACCGTGATAAAGTACGCGTAGTACATTAACCGACGTAACTGATTGTTTGGTTTGTTTTTGTATATTATTCATGGTGCAAAATTACTTTATCAGGCCACCCAAATAAAAGTGCAAAAGTGCACTTTTAGCCCCTCCGTTTTTTGTATATTACCCAGGGTTCCCATCCCCCGAAACCCAAAAAATCAAATCATTTCGATATAAATCCAATCTGTTTTGAATGGGACTGAATGAAACGTTCCGATCTACACAATTCATATACTGCACTGAAAACATCCACATCCAGACCCAATAATTTCTCGATTTCTAAACGCTTCACCACATTCATGATTTCGCCAGGACTCAAACTAAAATCACGAATCAAAACTTGAACCTCTTCATCGGAAAATTCAGGAACAAACTGCTTCCAAATACTACTCAATGCCACTGAGGACGGTTTATTGAAATTGATTTTTATCAACCAACGTCGTTCAAATGCGGCGTCCATATTTCGCTGCAAATTGGTCGTACCAATGAGAATTCCATTAAAATTCTCCATCTCTTCCAAAAGGATATTTTGAAGTCCATTGTGCATCTGATCCACACTATTATTCGCATCAAAACGCTTGGAAATCAATTGATCCGCTTCGTTTATAAATAGAATAGGACAATTTTCTGCATCCAATGTGGCACGATTATAATCCCTAAAAATACGTTTCAAATTACCCTCCGACTCCCCTACCCATTTGCTCATAATATCACTCACATTGATCTGAATAATGGAACGTTGTGTGTTTCTAGCCAATTGTAGAGCGAATTCAGTCTTACCGCAACCTGGATCTCCGTAAAAAAGCATGGAAATCCCTTTTGATTTATTGGGGGATGTAGAAGCGTACTTTTCAAAATTATCACCACTCAAAAGGCGCTGGATTTTGACCGTTTGAGTTTTTAATTCGCCTTCAAAATGAAGTTCTACTGGTTTAATATTATCCCACTTCAATATTGGAGTCGCAATGGAAATGGCTTGCTTCTTTAAGTATTCCACCACATTGGGATCAATGCCTTTTAATATTTCGGCAAATCCTTTCTCCGTAAGTCGAAGTTCAGGCGTAGAATCCTTATATCCCCCGCCGGTAACCTCGATATATACTTTACGAATCAATATCCAATCGCCTTCAACAATCTGCATTTTCAAGGCCATCTTTTCTACCATGCTGCAACCCATATACTCTTCAGTAGAATAATATCTGAACGAGTCGGATGAATCGAAGGACTTTAAAATGGTCCCAAAAAACGTGTACAACTCCGATGTATTCACATACAATTCAGCATCTTGTATGAATTTAATTAAACTTAAATCCGGATTTAATTCTTCAATTTCCTCATAAAATTCATACATTTTGCGTTTCGAAATCTTGTGAAAATTGAACAATTCTTCCCGGCAATAGGTTAAAATCCCTTCTATTCCAACCGGCAAGGAATCCCAAAAATATTCTAAATCAGCATCTTCCAACGCATTTTTTGCGTCCTCCGATAAGCGATAATACGAAATTCCATCACGGGAATAACGATCAATAATTTTTTGACCCGTTAAAAAACGAAGTTCTTTTTTTATATCGTTGGGGAGGACATGAAATACGGGTTTAAATAAATTGGTAAGTTGATCAAAAGAATAATGTGCCTTTTCATCGTATCGATTTTTCAAAACGACTACAATTGCGGTTGGAATCAGCTTCAATTTCAACTGATCTTTCAACTCTACTAGCGCAATAAAATCATCCAGACAACTCCCTGGAATAGCTCTCACAGAAATCTCACTATATGCACTTTTCACAAGCGCTTGAAACCTAGCTATGGAATTTACGGGCACAGATTGATTTGTCCCGATATGGGAAGATTTTTGTGGATTGGTCATAAGTAAATGGAAAAGTGATTAAACTAAATATAAGAACTTTTTTCCCATTTTCCAAATCAAAATCAAAATTCGTGGATTAAGCAACCTACACGAATCAGATTTATCTCATTGTATATCAAATATTTTTACAACCAGAATCGATATAGTAAATTTATTGGAATTTCAATTCATACTCGTCATGTGTGATACAGAATTCCCCAAAACGAGCGAAAAAATTCTCCAAATCTGGGGTATCATATACTTCTATTTTAATTTTCAAATTACCCATGTGGTCGATTGTAATTTCCTGCTGAGAACGATGAATCGGATATTCTTTTACCCAATTCGCTGCCCAACCGATGAACCATCTAATAATTGGAATCGTTTCTTTATTCACGGAATAGTTTCTATAGATTCCAATGGAATTCGAATAATAGTCTTTCAAGCCCGTTCTTTTAACCAATGAATTCCATTCGAAATGAATTTCTGGAAATTCCTGATTAAGTGTTTGATCATCTTCTTCGAATGGTACATCAATTTCATGTTTTTCGGGTCCTCGACCAATGGCATCAATCGGAAAAATACGTATATCAGCTGGAGTTGGATTTAATTTAAAAAGTGCACCAATTATATAAAACCGTCCCAAATGCGATCGGATTTGCAATGGATAAATCTGTTGTTCTTTATATACAGAATCTCGTATTCCAGAATTGCTCGAAGCTCCTATTGCCACATTAGTATAATTGAACACAACCGCATATTGTTGTTGAATTGCCAATAAGAATTTTTCAATTTTCGATGCTACCGTGGACTTCATTTGAAAATGAGGATAACCAAATTCAACCACCCTTGCGGTATCCTCATAGAATTTGAATTCACTTTCGGGATTGATCAACGTGTTCCAAATTCGATTTACAGCAG
>CAMDDG010000157.1 GCA_945890895.1 Chitinophaga pinensis
AAATCCGTTTTCCCGTCTGCATTGACATCTGTGGACACCATCGCATTCAATGAAGAAAATTGCACTTCGTTTGGTAAACGCTGAATATCAAATTGCCCATTCCCTTTACCCCAAGCAATTATAGAACTCGTATAGTTATATAATTTCATAGCAGCTTTCTCTACCAATTCTTTTTTAAATAAATCTTGGAAAGCTTTTTTAGCATATACCTCGTAATTCAAATTTTCTTTTTTGAGTAATGGAATTTGTTCCTGCATCTCACCTTTCATAAACACTGGAACATCTTTCCCATCTATTGTTCTTGTCAAAATTTTATCGATACTCTCATTGCCATCAAAATCGTTGATCCAAAGTTTCACAGGCGCAGCTGGCGTTGGTTTTAGATAGCCATTCTCGCCCATGTTGCCAATGATCAAGTCTTGTAAACCATCCCCGTCTATATCTGCCATTTGAATAGACTGCCACCAACCATTCAGTCCATTTAAATTAGTTGCTTGCTCTACCATTTTACCTTTTTCAAAGGCATAAACCACAGGATACATATATTCTCCTACCACAATTAAACTTGAACGAGTCTTGCTTGTAATGTTACCCCAAACTGCACTGGTCACCATTCCTAGTTTTAAAAACTCAGGTGCCACTGTGGTTGTCACATCTTTAAATTGACCTTTTCCATTGTTTTGGTACAAGGCACTAGATGGTGTTACACCATATTTTAATGGCGTATTTCTAGCCCCTACAAATACATCAAGGTCGCCATCCAAATCATAGTCCATTGGCACCATCACACCGGTATTGTATTCAAACACAGGGAATGCATCTGCAAGGTGTGTAAAATTAGCTTTACCGTCATTTAAGAAAAGACGATGATTCAGCTCGCCTCTATTAGATAATCGATTGTTGCCGCCCGAACCCACCAATAAATCCATATCACCATCCTTATCGGCATCAAAGAACACAGCAGCGACATCTTCATAAGATACAAATGGCGTAAATGCTGTCTGTGGCTTTGGTTTAAAATCTCCGTTACTTGTTTGAAGGTAAATTTGACTGCCCTTGTTATTAGCCCCGCCAATAAATAAATCTGCTAATCCATCTCCATTGATGTCGGCACTAGCGGCTTTAGGACCTTCTTGTGAAAGTATTCTTGGTATGATTCTTTCTGCATAAAAATCTACATGATCATCCTCGGTATGCTTTTCAAAATTAGCTTTTACTTCTTCAAACAAAGGCGCCACTTTTTCTTGCTGTACTACAAATGGTTTGACTATTTGTGAAGCTTGATCAATCGTGTAGACTGTATCAAGCTTTTGTAATTTTAAAATACTTTGTGTTAGATTAGGCCAAATCACTTGTACAGAATCAATTTTTGTAAACTTTCCTAACCCAAAAATTTGTTTGTAATCCACAGAAGACTGAAACCCTCTTGCAGGAATGACTTCCTTACTTAAAATTTGTCCTTGAATAAATACATTGATTTTTGCTCCAACCGCATTGATATTTTGTGGTAAGCCCTTTAACTTAAATCCAATATATCCATTTTTATTTTTTTCCCTACTCTTGTTTTTAAAAACAAAGCTAGGCATATTGTTATTGTTCACGACCATGTCTAAATCTCCATCATTGTCTAAGTCGCCATAAGCTGCACCGTTGGAAAAACTAGGAATATCCAAGCCCCAATCATTCCCCATGTCCTTGAAAGTTAAATCTCCATTGTTCCTAAACATTTTATTTGGGATGGGCTGACTACTCATTTTTTCAATGATACTACTGATCTCGTCTTTCTTACCAGACAAAACCATTTTTTGAATCATGGTATTGGCAAAGAAATCTATAAAGTCTTGATTGGTTAAATCACGATAAATACCATTACTTACATAAATATCATTGTAGCCATCGTTGTCTGCATCAAAGATCATTTCTCCCCAACTCCAATCACTTGCTTCGACACCAGAAAAACGTGCTACTTCTTTATACTTACCATTCTTATTATTTAATTGTAAAGCATTGTGCATGAACTGATGGTAAAACCCACTGGCTACTTTTAAACGGTAGATATCAATATTATCGAAAGAGGTAGTTGTTTTTAATCTAAAATCATTGTCAGGCAACATTTCTGTTGTAAAAATATCTGGATAACCATCATTGTTCACATCGGCCATGTCCGTGCCCATAGATGCGATGCTATTATGTTCTGTATAGGTTTCAATTTCGTCTTTGAATGTGCCATTTTTTTGATTGATGTATAAATAATCTCTTTCAAAAAAATCATTGGACACATATACATCTGGCCATGCATCGCCATTTACATCTCCAATAGTGACCCCTAATCCAAAGCTAATTAAAGAACCATGTATACCCGCTTCAGCAGATACTTCTACAAATTTTCCACCTTCGTTTTTATATAAATGATCGCCACCACCTTTCAAGAAATCTGCCACTGCTGAATTTTCTGCACGTATATCTCTAGCATTGGCATAGTTCAAAGTATTCACAGGGATAGGACTATTGTTTACCATGAAGCAATCCAAGTCACCATCCATATCGTAATCAAAGAAGGAGGCATGCGTGGTGTAACCATTATTTGCTAAACCATATGCTTCTGCACTATCCGTAAAAGTTAAATCGTGGTTGTTGATGAACAATTGATTCTTACGAAGGTCTTCTTGCATCATATTTCCTGCATTGGCCACATAAATATCCAACCAACCATCGTTGTTGATATCCACCATAGTGACACCAGTACTCCATTGGTCTTTTTTTGAGAAGCCTGCTTTATCAGAAATATCTTCGAATTTAAAATCACCTTTATTTAAGAATAATTTATTTGCACCTTGATTGGCAGTAAAAAAAACATCGGCTAGTCCGTCATTATTGATATCGCCAATACCTACCCCACCACCATTGTAAAAATTACGGTATTTGAAAATATTATTATCCTTTTCGTCCGTCACCGCATTGGTGAATGCTATTCCGCTGTTTTCAACTTTTTCAAAAAGCTGTCCATCTTTAGACTTTGTACAAGATGAAAAAAAGATGGAAACAAAAAGTAGAATATAAATTTTTTGCATAAAATCAGGTTCGTATTGTATGCATAAAAATACAAAAAGGCCGCGGTAAACCGCGGCCTTGTC
>CAMDDG010000158.1 GCA_945890895.1 Chitinophaga pinensis
GGATATGTAACCATATATTTTCGGTTAAAGAAACCTCAAATAATTTTATCATGAAACAGGAAGGGCGCCATTGGCGCCCTTCCTGTTTCCATCAAATTTAAATGCCAATTGATCACCTTATTATAATCCTATTTACCTTCAAAGATGAAATCAATTTCTTATTCCATCTCTTGATCTAAAACCACTATCATACACGCCAACGCAGCAGCGCCCAATTCGAGTTCACGCTTGTTAACGTTTTCAAATACATCGGTTTTAGCATGATGTACATCGAAATATCGTTGAGAATCAGGAATAAAACTAACAAGCACGGTGTTCGGGTCTTTCTTTTTTAAAGGTCCAATGTCGGCTCCGCCGCCACCGATTTCCCAATGATCGAGCAGGTATTTGTCCCAAATAGCACTGTATTTTTGGGTTTGTGTAAACATAGAACTATCTATACCAAAACCTCTAGGAGTAAAACCACCGCGATCCGATTCAATAGCTGCACTGTGAATTTCACCTTTTTCTTGACACAATTCGGCGTATTTCAACGCCCCCTTTAAGCCGTTTTCCTCGTTGATCCAAAAAGCACAGCGAAGCGTATGTTTTGGCTGATAGCCAATGGTTTTAAGAATACGTAAAGCTTCAAAAGCGTGCATACAACCCGCGCCGTCATCGTGAGCACCTTCGCCTTCATCCCAGCTGTCAAAATGTCCCCCGAAAACAATAATCTTATTGGGATAAATCCCTCCTTTGGTTTCAGCTAACACGTTGGATGATAAACGATCTTCGAGCGTTTTGCAATTCAATTGGAATCGGACGCTGAGGTCGGTGTCTATGATATTTAAAAAATTTAAAGCATCGGCAAGAGCAGTGGGAATTGCTGCAATGGGAATCGCATTTTTGGGATCGGAATAGTAGGTAACACCGGTATGTGCGTGCATGTCGCACGCATTGCTCATACTGCGCACCAAAACCCCTTTTACGCCGTAAGAAGCGCACCAATCTGCACCATTAACGCGTTGATTAACACAGCTTCCGTAGGATTTGAAAGTTTGAATAAAGTCCTCTTCAAACGGACGATTTAACACAACAATTTTATTCTTGAGAACGCCCAATTTACCCAATGAATCCAGTTGATTTTTCGAATTTACACAAACTATTTTTCCTTCAATATTACCCGAAACACTGCCCCCTAATGCACTTATTTCACCGGGAAATGTGTTCTGTTTAATGGCATTTTTAAGGTCTTTTTCGTTTTTGAATTGTTCGGTTAATAGCCATTGCATGTATCCATTGCACTCGTATTCGGATGCTGGAGAATGTTGAAACCGATAGGAATTAATCATTTTTTGGAGTTTTTGTGGCTCAATGCTATCCACAATTCCAAACTGTTTGCTTCCAAAGGAAATGACCTTGGATTCTTTAAAAATTAAACCCATTAAAGGCGAATGAATGGATAAATTAGAATTTTCGCCGCGCTCCCAACGAGGAACCATCACCGGTTGTTGATAAACCGAATCAAAATCATACGATTTTAACATCTGAACGGCCCATTCAATGGCCCTTTCGGTTTGATCGCTTCCGCTTAAACGAGCCCCGTATTTTTTGCATAGTTCACCCAATCTCGAATAAGAATGTCCTCTTAATAGCGCTTCTTGGTGTATTTTTTCAAAGTACTTCGAAATAGAATCGGAAGTTGTAAGATGTTTGTAGGATGGTTGCGAATCATCATTGTTATCTGGGGTAGAGATAGTTCTAACCGCAAGATTGTTTTGCGAAGTTGATGGTCGAGTAGTTTGAATTACCGAATTGAAATTAGGATCAACAGCAAATGAAAATTGACTAGATATTGTGATGGGTTGTCCCAAAACTGGGATTGAGATCGAAACGAATATCCCCAAAAACATCCCCTGAAAAAAGGAAGATTTATTTCCCAATAACATCTTATTTCTAATCGCCAATAAATTTGAAAGGTGCTTTATAACTTTAAAATCGAACATTTATGTAAATGGTATTTTGTGCGTTCACAAATAAAGGCTTATTCTTCTATATTTGTACAATGCCAAAGCTGCATTCCCGAAATACTGAAGAGCAAATTCTGCTGCGAAACGATTTTTTTCCTAAATTTCTCTTATTAATTCTGGGGATGTTATTCTCCATTCAAAATATATCTGCTCAAAACGACAGCAGAGATTCTGCATCCACTCAAGCAACTGCTGCGGTTTTTGATTCTGCGCAAATGGATTCAATCCAATCAATTTCACAGGATTCAACTCAAATGCATGCGGATTCTCTTGAAGCATTGGAGAAGTTTGTGAATAATTTCGATGTATTGCGAGAAGTAGGGTTATTGCTTTGGAAAAACCGCGATTTAGCCAGGAAAGTGTATAATGCCTATCCCAATTTATTTGTCATTAAAGGATATTACCCCTCCTACGGAATGGGCTTACAAGGTCTAAAATTATTCGGAACAAACACATTCGAGTTTGGAATTGTTAGGGGCAAACGCGACCTATTTAAACCCCTTACATTTTCCAATTGGCATGCTTCAGCGGCGTATCTTTTGGTTCCGGATTCCAGAGCAATAAAAGAACCCACCGATTATACTTTTGGCTTGAATGTGGGTTATGGAAAATCGAAAGGTTTGTATTGTTATTCCATCGATGCCCAAGCCATTACCAGTTTTAATGGCACTGTGAATTATTCGATTCGACCAGAAATAGGGTTGTCGATTTTAGGTACTTGGAATTTGACTTATGGATACTCTATATTCCTGAATAATAATTACTTGAATCTTTCAAATAGCTCAATTACCCTGAGATTTACGCCCCAAAGTTTCCGGAAAAATCTAATTAAAAAGCGGGATCATGTTCTCCAAACCTTGATTGTTGATTACCCTCGATTTGTGAAATTGGGTCTGGATTTGAAAAAATTGAGAAAATAGTCAATCCTTACTATTCACACAGAAAATTCTTCAGAGTATGTATTTTCAAACTGTGTAAATATGCAATTTATCGATTAAATTAATTGATTGCGTCTTAGCATCATTTTAATCTCTTTCGTCCAAGCCGTTGGATTTCTGCAATATCCCGCTCTACCTATTGTTAATAGCCACTGTGTGGTGGTCTTCTTTTCTGCAATCATTCCGG
>CAMDDG010000159.1 GCA_945890895.1 Chitinophaga pinensis
TTGAGTATTTTAAATACATGTATGATTTACTTCAAGAGCGCGGTGCTGGGCACATCAAAATTTTTGGTGGTGGCGGAGGAGTAATACTTCCTGAGGAAATTAAAGAATTAATGGATTATGGAATTGCGCGCATTTACAGCCCCGATGACGGGAGGGAAATGGGTTTGCAAGGCATGATTAACGACCTCGTTCGTCAAAGTGATTATCCTTTGGGTCATAAATTAGTGGGCGATTCCAACAAGTTAAATTGGGAATCAAAAGTAGAAATTTCTCGTTTGATTACTGCCGCAGAAAATTATGCAGAATTGCATAGTTCTGTTTTGAATAATCTACGCGACAAAGCCGCTGATTTGAAAGTGCCTGTGCTGGGAATTACAGGAACTGGAGGCGCCGGTAAAAGTAGTTTGATTGATGAATTGGTTCGTCGATTTATTTTGGATTTTGAGGATAAGAAAATGGCCATCATTTCGATTGATCCGTCCAAGAGAAAAACAGGCGGAGCATTGTTAGGAGATCGAATCCGAATGAACTCCATAAATCACCCCCGTGTGTACATGAGATCGATGGCTACCCGCCAAGCGAACCTAGCAATGAGTTCTCATATTGACGATGCTGTTTGTATTTTAAAAGTAGCAGGGTATGATTTGATTATTGTTGAAACTTCGGGAATTGGACAATCAGATACACAAATCACGGAGCATTGCGATGTTTCTATGTATGTAATGACGCCAGAATACGGAGCAGCAACTCAGTTAGAAAAGATCGACATGTTGGATTATGCTTCTGTTGTGGCTTTAAATAAGTTTGACAAAAGAGGTGCTCTCGATGCATTGAGAGATGTTCGTAAACAATATCAACGCAATCATAAGCAATTCGATATAGACGTTGATAAAATGCCGGTTTACGGTACCATAGCGAGTCAATTTAATGATCCAGGAATGAATGCTTTGTATCGTGGTTTGATGGATACCATTTCAACCAAAACCGGTGCAGAATTAAAAAGTAACTGGAAGAGTGATGATGAAATGAGTGAGAAAATTTTCATTATCCCACCAGCTAGAAATCGATATTTGAGTGAAATTTCGGAAAATAATCGAAATTATGACTCCAATGCAATCAAGCAAAGCCGCATAGCTCAACGTTTGTACAGTATTCGTGAAACCATTGAACAGCTGAAAGAATCCAGCGCTGAAAATACTGCGGATTCCAATGATTCGTTAATGGCTTCTTTGGAAAAAACGTATCAGAAGCTATGGGAAGACTTGAATCCCGAAAATAAAAAGCTCATTGAGCAATGGAACGATGAAGCCAAGAAATACAGCGATCCAGAATATGTTTTTAAAGTACGTGATAAAGAAATACGAATTAAAACACATACAGAGAGTTTAAGTCATACTCAAGTTCCTAAAGTTTCCACACCCAAATTCACCGCTTGGGGGGATGTGTTAAAATGGCGTTTACAAGAAAATTTGCCGGGACAGTTTCCTTACACTTCCGGAATTTATCCGTTTAAGCGTGAAGGCGAAGATCCTACACGAATGTTTGCTGGTGAAGGTGGACCAGAGCGAACCAATCGACGTTTTCATTATGTTTCAATGGCCATGCCAGCGAAACGTTTGAGTACGGCATTCGATTCAGTGACTTTATACGGAAGAAATCCAGACTTACGACCAGATATCTACGGTAAAATCGGTAATTCTGGAGTGAGCATCTGTTGTTTAGATGATGCAAAAAAATTGTACAGTGGATTTAATTTAGCCGATCCGAAAACATCGGTTTCCATGACCATCAATGGTCCTGCACCCATGTTGCTTGGGTTTTTTATGAATGCGGCGATTGATCAACAATGTGAGCTCTATATTAAAGAAGCGGGTTTAGAAGATGAAGTAAATAAAAAGATGGATTCCATCTTTAAGTCAAAAGGTACAACTCGTCCAACGTATCAGGGTCCACTGCCCGAAGGGAATAATGGTCTTGGTTTGATGCTGTTGGGTGTTACAGGAGATCAAGTTTTACCTGCCGAAAAGTATAATGAAATCAAAGAATGGACTTTATCGCAAGTGCGTGGAACGGTTCAAGCCGATATTTTAAAAGAAGATCAAGCTCAAAATACATGTATTTTCTCAACGGAGTTCGCACTTCGTTTGATGGGGGATGTTCAGGAATATTTCATCGATAAAAAAGTTAGAAATTTTTATTCTGTAAGTATCAGTGGATACCATATCGCAGAAGCTGGAGCTAATCCGATATCTCAATTGGCGTTCACTTTAGCGAATGGTTTTACGTATGTAGAATATTACTTAAGCAGAGGGATGAATATTGATGATTTCGCTCCGAATTTGAGTTTCTTTTTCTCCAATGGCGTGGATCCGGAATATGCAGTAATTGGTCGTGTAGCTCGTAGAATATGGGCAAAAGCAATGAAGTTGAAATACGGAGCGAATGCTCGTTCTCAGATGTTGAAATATCATATTCAAACCAGCGGCAGAAGTTTGCACGCCCAGGAAATTGATTTTAATGACATTAGAACAACGTTACAAGCTCTATATGCAATTTACGACAACTGCAACTCGCTACACACCAATGCATACGATGAAGCAATTACCACTCCCACTGAAGAAAGTGTGCGCAGAGCTATGGCCATCCAGTTGATCATTAACAAGGAGTTGGGATTAGCCAAAAATGAAAATCCGTTGCAAGGTTCTTTTATAATCGAAGAGTTAACGGATTTGGTGGAAGAAGCTGTATTGGTTGAATTTGATCGTATAACAGAACGCGGTGGAGTATTAGGCGCCATGGAAACGATGTATCAACGCGGAAAGATTCAGGAGGAGAGTTTGTATTATGAAACATTAAAACACACCGGTGAATATCCCATTATTGGAGTGAATACTTTTTTGAGTAGTAAAGGGTCACCTACTACCATTCCAGGTGAGGTAATTCGAAGTACAGAAGACGAAAAACAGTTCCAAATTAATACGGTAAAATGGGTTCATACCATGTATTCAGATGAATCGAATATCTCCATTCAGCGTTTAAAACAAGCTGCTTTGGAAAATAAAAACATGTTTGAAGAATTAATGTACGCTTGTAAGTATTGCACCTTGGGTCAAATTACCGAAAG
>CAMDDG010000160.1 GCA_945890895.1 Chitinophaga pinensis
CAACGTTCACAGTGCGTGCACTGTGGTGTCGAGGTCGGTGCGAGGAAATGCGAAGGCATTTCCCTATCCACGTAGTGGATCAAAACGCTAAACGCTATGAGTGAGTGCATCCTTGCAGTTGAGCGGTGCATAGCACCGAGAAACGAGAGGTAACACTCAATCTGTTGAGCAACCGCGAAGCGGGTGTCGAAGACCAACCCAACCTACCATCCTAATCCAATGGAAAAGAAAAAACCGGCGAAGCCGGATGGCCGAGTACGGGTCATCGACAGAGTCGATGCATTACAATGTAACATGGCGCCCCTAAGGGCCGCCAGCCGATTTGAAACAGTTAAGTTTCCAGCTGGCTAAGTCAATTTTGTGTGCAGGCTTTCAAAGAACTACTGCAAAGTAATCACCCTGCTGTGCAATCTATTTGCACAGTTCAAATATTTTTTAAATATTTGTAAATGCCCTTCAATAAGAATGCGCTGCAACGCTATCGAATACTCGACTCTTGCTTCTCCAACTTCAACAAAAAATACTTCATCAACGACTTAATTGATGCCGTGAGCGATGGGTTGAGCGAATCCGCCATGTCGAACATTCGGGTGAGTCGCCGCCAAATTTTCCTCGACATGGAATACATGAAAAGCAGTGATGGTTGGGAAATTCCCTTAGAAAGCATACGCGAAGTGCGTAAAACCTATTACCGATATTCCGACCGCAGTTATACCATTCAAAATTCACCCCTCAAACACAATCAATTTCAACTGCTGCAAGACTCATTGGAGTTGTTAACTTCGGTGAGTGGAATTCCAGAGGTGAACCAATTCATACCGGTTTTAGAGAAAATTACCCATTCAAAAAATATGGATATCCAATCGTTGGTTTCATTTCAAGCCAATGATAATAATGAAGGAATCAAGTGGTTTTCGCCCGTATTTCAGTCCCTCAGAAAAAAAACTGTCCTCAAAATACATTATCAATCGTTCAAAAACGAACTGGTGGAAGTATTCCTGCTGCATCCTTATTTTCTGAAGCAATTCAACAACCGATGGTTTTTATTTGGGTTGCATGAAGAAAACCAAGTTCCCACATGGAATGTGCCGTTGGATCGAATCTTGGAAATAGAAATTACCGATTTATCGTATCGCGAAAACACCGAAATTAATTTTGCGGAGTATTTTGATGATGTTGTCGGGGTTACTATTTTGAGGGATGCGAAGCTGGAATTAATCGAATTGGAGATTATGGCGTCGCACGTGCCTTATGTAAAATCCAAGCCCTTGCATCCCTCGCAAAAAAAGTTAGGCGAATTGCCCAACGGGAACGTTTTGTATCAGTTTCAACTCATTCCCAACCACGAGTTTTACGCATTATTGATGTCGAACATCGACAAGTTCAAGGTAGTTTCTCCGTTGTCGGTTCGCCAAGAAATTGCATCTCGTTTAGAATTGGGGTTGAAGTTAAATGGTAATAGCTGGGAAGACTGAAACAAATATTTATGATTTTGCGAAATACGCAAATCAAAATTCACCGAATTGGTGTTGCTTGACATCGTGGATGAAAAAAACACAATATAACTTCTTAATTTTGTTGAATATAATCCTTTTAACATGAGTAAACTAAGAATTCGCTACTTTGGACCTATCAATGAAGGCCTAAGCTCCAATGGGGGTTGGATCGAAATTCGAAAAGTTACGGTGTTAACAGGAAATCAAGGAACTGGTAAAAGCACAATAGCCAAATTAATTTCCACTTTCACGTGGATTGAGAAGTCTTTAGTAAGAGGAGATTACTCCAAAAATTGGTTTGAACACAAAGACAGATTTCAAAAGCAAGTGCTTAGTTATCATCGTTTAGAAAATTATTTTCAATTACACGGTGAAAAAAGAACAGAAATTGAATTTTTAGGCGATGCATATCACATACATTTTCTGAACGGCTTTTTAAAAATAAAAGAAACGGAAACCAAAAAGTATTCTTTACCTCAAATCTTATACATTCCTGCTGAACGAAATTTTATTTCTCACGTTCGAACTCCTAAAGAACTTAAAATGGTTTCAGAATCGCTTAGAGAATTTGTAATTGAGTTTGACCAAGCAAAAAAGTCGCTAAAAGAAGCTTTAATTCTACCAATAAACAACACTAGAATTGAATACGATCAATTAAATGATATTGTAAATCTAGGAGGAGAAAATTATAAATTAAAGTTATCGGACTCTTCTAGTGGTTTTCAATCATTAGTACCACTTTATTTGGTAACCCACATACTTGCAAGGAATATTCAAAGCAGGAACCAGGAAAATCCAGAATCCATGAGTGCTGAAGAAATCCAACGATTTCAAAAAGGTGTTCAAGAAATATGGGAAAATTCAGATTTAACAGATGAACAGAAACGAGTTGCATTATCGGTGTTATCATCTAAATTCAATAAAACGTCTTTCGTTAATATTGTTGAAGAGCCCGAACAAAATCTGTATCCAGATTCTCAATGGTTGGTGTTGCAAAAATTATTAGCCAATAATAATTTAAACGAAGGAAATCAACTCATTCTTTCTACCCACAGTCCATACATCATCAATTATTTAAGTATTGCTGTTCAGGGAAATGTGGTAAAAAATAAAATATCGTCGAACTCTCAAATTTCTGAAAATCAAAAAACGAAATTGTATCAGAAACTTTATGATATCATTCCAAATGAATCACTGATTGCTTCCGAAGAATTAGCAATATATCAGCTGTCTGACAACGGTGGTTCTATTGAATTATTAGAAACCTATGAGGGAAGACCATCTGACCAGAATTATTTAAATAAATCGCTCATTCATGGTAATACACTTTTCGACAAATTGTTGGAATTGGAGGATTCCTTATGAGTGCTGTAGATTTCTTTAATTCGGATTGTTTAGAATCAATACGAACAGATAGTCAATTTGGATTATGCGATGATGAAACACCCTCAATTTGCGCAACTTGAATCGGAGCTTAAATTGAAATTTCGACGAAATAATCACGGTTTTCATTTGGATATACAATCCCAAATAACCTTATCTTAATACCTCAATTCCGGCGGATTCTTAGTATATTGCCACTTGAAATAACGAATTATGAATAACCCCATTACGATT
>CAMDDG010000161.1 GCA_945890895.1 Chitinophaga pinensis
TGTATAACTTCTGTTGTTTGTTCATCATTGGGCACTATGCTATTGGAACGAAAGCGAATTCTATAATTGTAACTCTTATATTTAGATGTAACATCGTCTGGAACTTTGTAAGGTCTATTCGCTCCAGCTGGACACCAAATGACCAAAACGTGTTTTCCATCTATTTTCTCAAGCGATAAACGAGGAAAATATGATGGTTGAATCATATTGCAATAAGCAACCAACTCTTTATCAACACCCTCCAAATGGTCTGGATTGAACCCTTCCACTGGTCGAATGGGTTTGCCATCTGCTTCCTCTACACCCACAATAATGTAACCACTGCCTTCGTTCTCAAAATCATTGGCAAAAGCACAAACCGAACGCATGATAGGAACTGGATTCCAACCCTTCTTGAACTCTATGCGAGTACCTTCGACTACGGAGCCAGATAATAAGTCTTGTACATGGATCAAAATACTCATATTTCAAAGGTTTGTTATGTATGGTTGCTTTTGCCCGAATGTCTAAATCAACTAAAAGTTCATCTAAAGTTTATCTAATTCTATCTGTTTTTAGTTATACTTTTTCCCATTTCGGATACCTCGTAGACCCTTTATTTACAATGGTTTTATCTTTTTTAGACATCGCATAAACCAAATTTCTAACTTTATTTTGCTTCTTTTCATTATCTAAAATTTCTGGAAGTATATCTAAAATTAGATTATCAATATCCGTTTTAGATGCTTGTTTGTATTTATCTAGATATTCTAAAATCAACTTCTTGTAGTACTCATCTTTAAAACCTCTTAACTTGATGTAGGTTGATTGGTCTTGTGTTGCTTCTGCAATTTTTGCAGAAACATGAATGTTTGGTTTTCTACCTTCAATTAGACCAACTTGTTTAAGACGCTTAATTTCATCATCTGTAATTGGTAGATTTTTTTGTACTCTATCCAAAAGCACCACCATTTTCAAATCTAAATCAGTCTTACTCATTAAAAGCTTAGTATAATTTACATCCCAAATGCGACCCGCAATTCTAACAGCTACTTTATTTGGAGTTAATAGGTCAAAATCTGGCATCGGGAAGAAACGTTCTTTTTGCTTCAAAAACATCCGCTTAATACCACTACCAATGGTATCAATCATATTTAAGTTAACCATTGCATCAGCGAGAAATTGATTACGATAATACTCTTGAGGTGCATCTTGCTCTATCACTTTTTCAACACTTTTTGGAATAAACTCACCCAAATTAGTGAACAACAACTCATTTGGTTTTTCAATAACAGTAATACGTCCTTGTAAACCATAATCTTGATGTGCTATACAGTTGTGAAGTGCTTCACGAATTACAAAAGCATCATACATTTTAATCTCGGTTGGAAACAATGAGTCATCTTTTATGTAACGATAAGTTAGATTACGAATTCGACTAAACACTTCTGTTGAACTCAATAAAAATGGAATGCCAAAATGT
Organism: Chitinophaga pinensis; assembly: GCA_945890895.1. Taxonomy (GTDB): domain Bacteria; phylum Bacteroidota; class Bacteroidia; order NS11-12g; family UBA955; genus VMCP01. The sequence goes on from CAMDDG010000161.1 coordinate 1,463, forward strand.
TCATAATCAAGCTCTACATTGTTCTCGTCTTTTAATATCCATGAGATTTTGGCAACTGCTGGACTCAAAAAATGAGAAGCTTCTTCTTTACCTAATAAAAGCAACGCGGTATTGGTGATTTTCCCTTGTAACGTAACTCTTGCTTTGTTCAGAAAAGTAATATCATCCCACGTATCGGATTCTGCTGCCTTTCTTGGGTTTTTCTCTTTGTATTCTTTTCTAGCTTTTTCAATGGCTTGTGGTTCTAAATCGTCCATTGTAGCATTTGGAATTATTTGAGCTGACCAATCAGATTTATTACTTTGATTACGTATAGTTTCTATTTCAACTAAATTAAGAGGAACCAAATCTTCCCCATCCCTACCAAAGTAATGACCTTCCCAAGCTATTGGAAAACCTTTTGGTGCTGGTGGTATTTGAAATGCAATTACTCTCCCTTCTGAATACTTTAACTCATATATTTCTATGAAAGTGATACGGTTGGTTGTTTTGTTACCTATTTCAGCTTTTAAGCTGTCTAAATCAGCTCTGTTTATTCTATAATTACTCCCAACAATTTCTCTAGGAACAGGTTTGTCTTTGATGCCAAATAAAAGCCAAGCAGACTCCTTACCCTTTAAATTAGCTTCGTTTGAAAGTGCTGAAAAGTACTTGCCTATTTTGCCAAAATCGTATTGAGTCTTGGCTTCTTTAAACTCTACACATTCTGTTTCAGAAAGTTGATCCATAAAAAAATCAACTAAAAGCTTCACTTCATTTTCCGTCATTTTGTGCGTGCCTTGTGGTTTCGATTTATTAATTAAAGTACATAGTACTTTGGTAACATTTTAACTATATCCAAAATTTACTTCAAGTTTGTAACTGCAGATAAAAAATTTTCGTCATTAATATTCGTGAAAATACAACCAAATTTACTTCTTTTTATTATTTCCAGTTTGTGGATTATTTCCAGCTGGTTTAGAAGGGACATACGTTTGATGACCACGAGTTTGGGATGTAGAATTTGGCTCTGGCGAATTTGTATTATTATTTACTTTTGTCATTTTTTGTTTTCTTAGGTTTAACAATTACTACTTTATTTTTTGGTATATAAGTTTCTCTACCGAGTTTAACTTTTTTTAATTCTAATTTTTTCAAATCATCGTTTTTAGACATACATTCAAAAATTCAAGGAACAAAAAACAACTGTAAATAACACACCCAAAGCGAATAAAGTAAAAGTTACCCAATTTAAAATACGCATAAATTTATTTCTGTCATTTATCTGTTTTATTAATACTTTATATTTTAGACCCTCGTCCATTTCTCGCCTAGCTTTCGTACTATTATTTACTGAAATAAGATGTGTGGCAAGGTTTAATATGAGTGCTGCCGCAAGACTACCCCAAGATACTATCAATAACCATAGATAAGAAGCGAATTTAAGATCTATTATCTTTTCAACAAAACCAATTGAAATAGCTAATGCTCCAGAACTTAAGTAAACCAAATTTTTCTCAAAATCCGATTGAGATTCATTTATAGCAATTGATAATTTATCACGTTCAGTGTTATTCATATAAAACATTTATTTCATTCCTAACATCCACCTTGCCTGTAACCACTTCACTGATTAATGCGGT
>CAMDDG010000162.1 GCA_945890895.1 Chitinophaga pinensis
ACCAACCGGATTTTCGATTTGGATATGTTGCAAATGGGAAAGCCCCTTCACTAAAAAAGAAAAACCCTTGGGCTACCAAGGGTTTTTAACATATAAGTAGGTGTTACTTATTTGAATATTTAAATGAAGCTTGAATGAAGTTTTAATTAAGCTTTATTTGCTTTAGCATGATCTGCAAGGAATTGAGCCAAACCACTGTCGGTAAGTGGATGTTTCAATAAACCTAAAATTGCACTCAACGGACAAGTTACTACGTCAGCACCAAATTGAGCCGATTTAACGATGTGCAATGGATTGCGCACCGAAGCCGCCAAAATCTGAGTTTCGTAACCTTGTACTGCGTAAATTTCAGCAATCTGTTTGATCAATTCAATTCCATCGAAGTTGATATCGTCTAAGCGACCAATAAAAGGCGACAAATACGTTGCACCTGCTTTTGCCGCTAAGATGGCTTGACCTGGTGAAAACACCAAAGTGCAATTGGTGCGAATTCCGCGATCAGAGAAATACTTGATTGCACGGATACCGTCTTTGATCATGGGGATTTTAACTACGATATTTTCATGCAACGCCGCTAGTATTTCTCCTTCTTTGATCATTCCCTCGTAGTCGGTAGAAATCACTTCTGCGCTCACATCACCATCCACAATTTCACAAATGGCTTTGTAATGGTTCATAACTGCTTCTTCGCCGGTGATGCCTTCTTTGGCCATCAACGAAGGGTTGGTGGTAACTCCGTCAAGAATTCCTAAGTCGTTTGCTTCTTTAATTTGGTCGAGATTTGCGGTGTCGATGAAAAATTTCATGGAGCAAAGATAAACAATATGTAACTTCGAATGGTTATATAGAGGTTGAAATTTTAAACTCGTAATCTACATTTAACATGCTCAGATTAATGGGTGAGAATTTCGATAGCATTGTTTAATTTAGATGAACCACCTGCGGATGTTTTTTCTACAGAACTCACATCCCCCGAAATAAAGAAAAATTGAAAAGAAGAGTCGCTGTATATCGAACTGCCCATTTTAATGCGGCCCACCGATTAAATGTTCCCCAATGGACACCCGAAGAAAATCAAAAGTTTTTTGGAGCTTGCAACAATACCAACTATCACGGACATAACTACGAAATTCAAGTTCGTGTGGAGGGAGAAGTGGATGAATTAACTGGCTATTTGATTGATATGAAGGTACTTAAAGGGTATATGGAGGAGGAAGTTATTGAAGCATTTGATCATAAAAATTTGAATTTGGATGTTCCTGAATTTGCGGAATTGAATCCAACAGCAGAGAATATTGTTTGGGTAATTTGGAAAAAATTGCGCCAACGATTGGACGAGAATTTTAGTTTGAGCGTGCGTTTGTATGAAACGCCTCGTAATTTTGTAGAGTTTAATGGATAAAAAGTTAAATAAAATATTGTCGTCCTGGGAAGAAATGGGCGACTCACACGTGGGAAGTTCCAAAGAAACACCCTTGAGAGAAGATGCATTTGAAATGGATGATCAACTCAAAATCGAGTTGATTGCTAAGCATTTCAAAGAAATTATGCATGTTATGGGCTTGGATCTAACGGATGAAAGTCTTCGTGGAACGCCTTTGCGCGTGGCCAAAATGTTTGTTAATGAACATTTTAAGGGATTGGATCCTAAGAACAAGCCAGAACCAACTTTGTTTGATAATGCGTTTGGCTATCAAGAGATGTTGGTTGAGCGCGATATCAGTTTTTTCAGTACTTGTGAACACCATTTTGTTCCGATTTACGGAAAGGCACACGTGGCATATATATCATCGGGTAAGGTGATTGGATTGTCGAAATTGAATCGAATTGTGGATTATTATTCCAAACGTCCACAGGTTCAGGAGCGTTTAACGATTCAGGTAGCGGAGGAGTTGAAGGAAGTTTTGCAGACGGAAGATGTTGCGGTGGTGATGGATGCGAAGCATTTATGCGTTGCCAGCAGAGGAATTAAAGATATTACAAGTTCCACAGTTACAGCGAGTTACCATGGGAAATTCAATGATGTTGAAACGCGCAATGAATTTTTACGGTATGTGGGCTTGACAGAGGGTTAATTTTGTATTATATTTGCACCCCTAAATACGGCGGTCGTAGCTCAGTAGGTTAGAGCGCCAGTTTGTGGCACTGGAGGTCGCCGGTTCGATCCCGGTCGGTCGCCCAACGTTTTTAGACAACACGATTAACAAGAAAGGCATCCATTGGATGCCTTTCTTGTTTTAGTTGATTTTGAGTTTGTGGGGATTTGCCAATTTAATGAGTCGATTTGATTTCATACAGAAATTCACATCCAAATTAACTTTTCGTTTATTTTGTTTGTTTCGTATATTTCGTTTGTTTAAATTTGAAAAAACATAATTTATGGTTGTCAATAAAACGGAAATTTCTGACTACGATCAATTGTTAGCAAAAGATTCATTAGATGCACTGAACCGAGTGTCAGAGAGTTTTTCTCAATATGGAAATCAGTCAATAGAACTTATGTTCAAAGAAAGCAAAGAGATGATTGTTTTATCTCCCAAAGTGTTTGATTTGTTTTGTACGATGTTAAGTCAAATTTCCCAAGGTAAAACAATATCTATACTTTCTACAGATACTGAAATTTCAACGCAGCAAGCGGCTGATTACTTAAAAGTATCGCGTCCACATGTTGTCAAATTACTTGAAAACAATGAGATCCCTTACAAAAAGGTAGGTAGCCACCGCCGAATATTGTTAGCCGATTTAATCTTATATGAAAATTCAGTAAAGCGAAATCGGGAATTACAGCTAGAAAAATTGGTTGAGCAAGCACAAGATTTGAACTTGGGATACGAATGAAATTAGCATTGCAGAAAAGGGTAGTGTTGGATGCTTGTGTTCTTTATCCTGACCCCTTGAGAGATTTTCTATTATCCGTAGCTTTTGAGGAAGTTTTTATTCCTCTTTGGTCTGATGAAATTCAACACGAATGGGTTCGAAATTTACTTTTTAATAGGCTAGACTTGGATAAAGATCGATTAGAAAAATCGGTCGAGATTATGAATCTCGCTTTCCCTAATG
>CAMDDG010000163.1 GCA_945890895.1 Chitinophaga pinensis
ATGGTAAAAAATGATATTATTTTCTTAGTGCGAACTGAATTGGAGTCCCAGTTTGAATTGGAAGTAAAATTCGATTTTAAATTGGATTCTGAATTGGAATTATGTTTAGAATGGTGGTTTTCGATTGGGAAACTTTGCAGGTTTTTGTGCGAGAATTCACTCGAAATAAGCGCAATCAAAAAGGGTATAAACACCATAAACTCTAAATTCCCCACGCTGTACAATGCAAATAACCAGGTGAAAATCAACGAAAAAACCGGTCCTATTGAAATCGATGGAATGGGATCGAAATTTGTATTTATCGCCGAATCACACTCGGGATTGGAATCTTTTTGGGAATTCTTTTTAAATTGAATTATCTGAACAATTAAATAAATGATTAACGCGATGAAACCCAACCAAATGGGCCACGTATGCAATATTTGGTATGAAAGCTCTCCATGAAGTTGGACAAAAATTCGAAGGGTATTAATTACGGCAAATATCAGATTTTTAAAGCCAGGCGTGGTTTGAACCAGACCCGATTGAACATCCTGAAAGAATAAATTTACGAAGGTTAACTCATAAAAATACGCTGCGATTCCATATCCCCCGAGAACCAAAAAAAGAAAGATAATTGCACGACGTATACCCTTAAAGTTAAAATCCATTCGTTGAATTAACGATCTTAAACTGAATTTGATTGGGTTGTTGTTTTCAGTTTGCCCCAGGGAAGGATTCCAAATTAAGGGTGCACATACAATCAAGTATGTTTGATGAGATCCAACGGCAATTAAATAGGAAAGCATGGAAATCCAGGGGTTTCCTCGAAGTTGTTGGTGCCAACCCAAAAGTGCAAAAAATATGGGGAATATGTAGGTTTCATTTTCGCTGGAATATCGAACGAATACGAAGCACGAAGCCGTAAAAAGAATCCAATTCCATCTTGAAGTTGAAGGGTATTTTTTTGATTTGAGAATGCCGTTAAGTACCATTAAAGAAAATGCTCCGAAAAATGCGTTAAGAATTACTCCAACTTGAAGCGGATCGGAATGAATTCCAATAATTTGTAAAATTTTCCAAATGGAACCAACCCCGTATTTATGCAGCAAGTGATGTCCCGAAATCCATTTTCCTTTAATGATTTCACAGGCATAACCATACGAATCTCCGGTGTATTCCGTGGGAAGGAAAATCAATTTAATTGCCAGTAATCCAAGAATGAGAAGTGAGATGTTAGGTTTCATTTTGAATTGGGACAGTTATTGAAATTGATTTTTCACGAAATAAAATGTGGTGTGAAGGGATGTTTAAGTTCATCAAAACACGCTTTTTTTTGCGAAAGTTGCAAAACATTTATCATTTATTTAGGAGATGAATGAAGTTTATCCGTAGTTGGATTCTGTATCTTTGCATTCCAGTGGGAGTTTTAGAACATCATATCTTTCAATTATTATCCAAGTCAGCAGAGTCCATGGGCCTGAAATCCTTTGTTGTAGGTGGGTTCGTGCGTGATTTAATTCTAAAGCGGGATAACAAAGATGTTGATGTGGTGGTAATCGGCAGTGGTATTGATTACGCCCAGAATTTTTACGAATTACTGCCTACAAAGGAAGCGAACATTGCGTATTTCAAAAATTTTGGTACAGCTCAAATAAAATACAAAGACTGGATTATCGAAATCATCGGTGCTCGTAAAGAAAGTTACCGAAGAGATTCCCGGAAACCCATTGTAGAAAATGGCACTTTGGAAGACGATCAAAATAGACGAGACTTTACTATTAATAGTTTGTACATCAGCTTGAACGAACCTAATTTCGGAGAGTTGTACGACCCATTTAATGGTGTTCAGGATTTACAAGACGGCATCATAAAAACACCTACGGATCCCGATACCACATTTTCAGATGATCCATTGCGCATGCTGCGCGCCATTCGATTTGCAGCTCGATTGGGTTTTGAAATTGAACAAGAAACCTGGAATTCGATTTGTAGAAATGCACACCGATTGGAAATCGTTTCTCAAGAGCGAATCACCGATGAATTCAATGCCATGATTCTGGGAACAAAACCATCGGTTGCTTTTGATTTGTTGTTGAAAAGCGGATTGCTGGAGCAATTTTTTCCGGAATTTGTTAAATTGTTGGGCATTGAAACCATCGATGGAAAAAGCCATAAAGATAATTTTTATCACACCACTCAAGTACTCGATCAAATTTGTGAATTAACCGATAATCTTTGGTTGAGATGGGCCGCCATTCTTCATGATATTGCTAAACCACAAACCAAACGATTTGATCCGGAAGTGGGATGGACATTTCATGGACATGAAGATCGAGGTGCACGAATGGTAAAAGGGATTTTTAAACGATTGAAATTGCCTCTCGATGAAAAAATGCGCTACGTTGAAAAGTTGGTAGCCATGCATCTTCGTCCTATTGTGTTGTCGAAAGAAATTGTTACCGACAGTGCGGTACGTAGGTTAGTCGTGGAAGCTGGTGATGATGTAAGCGATTTGTTGATACTGTGTCAAGCCGATATCACCAGTAAAAACAAGATCAAGGTCGCCAAACACATTGAAAATCTCAAAAAAGTGGAGGAAAAAATCCAAGAAGTTCTGGAAAAGGATGAGCTGAGAAATTGGCAACCTGTTTTGACCGGGAATCATATTTTGGAGCGCTATGAAATTGCGGATCCTCGAAAAATTGGTGACATCAAAAATCACGTAAGGGAAGCCATTTTAGATGGAATCATTCCTAATGATTTGGAACAAGCATTCAAAATTGCCGATGAATTCGCTGCAACGATGAATATCCGAATTAAATAGGCGAGTGCAGCTGCCCAGGTCTGTTAGAGTATAATTTACATTATATCGGGTTCAATTCGGGTATCAACCCGGCCGAGCGCAAAAATTGTACATTTTTTTAATATATTACCGAAATCATTAGAAAGTACGTGTATTTTTTTCGATTTTTGTAGCATTATGTTGCTTCTTTCTACTATCCGTAATAACAAAGAAAACCTTATTCAACGTTTGAACATTCGTGGTTTGAATGGAC